>JACCXN010000058.1 GCA_013696965.1 Bacteroidota bacterium
CGAATGCTTTTACAGAACAGGGAGTAGCAATGCTTTCAGGAGTATTAAGCAGCGACAGGGCAATATCTGTAAATATCCAAATCATGCGAATATTTACACGCATCAGGCAAATGTTAACAGACAATACAGAATTACGTTTAGCAATAGAAAAATTGGAAAAGAAAACAGACAATCAGGGCAAAAATATAGAACTGGTTTTTCAATACCTGGACGAGTTGCTGGAAAAGAAAGAAAACCCAAAACCAAGGCAACAGATCGGATATAAGAAAAATAAATAGAATAACCCCACCGCGCGCCCCACAGCTTGCAAATCTCCAGTGCATTTTCTCTGAGAAAAATGTAAAACAGCTTCCCCCGTTGGGCGTAGCGTCCCGCTACGTCATATTTAGCCGGCATCTTGCCGGAATATACCAAATTGAATAATTGTATCTTTGAAGTTAAAAAAATGCCTATAGGTTATCAAATAAAAGAGCAAGACAAACTTCAATTTGTAACACTACAAGTAGTAGAGTGGGGTGATATATTTACCCGGCAAAAATATCGGGATATAATAACCCTTAACCTAGCATACTGTCAGAAAAACAAAGGTCTTGAAATATATGCATGGGTAATTATGAGTAATCATATTCATCTATTGGTGCGAAGTCAAAAAGAAGAATGGAGTGATGTTTTAAGAGATTTCAAAAGCTATACAAGTAAAAAAATATAGAAGAAATTGATTCCAATAGTGAAAGCAGAAAAGGCTACTGGCATTGTTGAAAAGCCTGAAGAATATCGGTATTCAAGCGCAAAAGATTATGCAGATGAAAAAGGGTTGTTGGAAATTGAAATAGTAATTAGAAAATGGAAAACTTGCAAATAGGCCGGAGGCCTTGTTAATATGAGCGTAGCGGGACGCTACGCTCAACGGGGTGCCATCCTTCCAATACCATGCAATCCTTGTCCAGTGAATTAAAAGGTATCAATCCTGTAATCCATAATGCAGGGCACATCAGGGCAAGCGTGATACTGAACTGGATAAAAATGTACGATAAAAGACAGGTTCAATATATGGCAGGCCACAAATGGATAAGCAGTACAGAAAATTATGAAGTACAGGAACTAACCGGATTAACGGACTTACTTACAAAACACCATCCCTTTAGTTGAATACAGACTTAAAATTTGGAGGTCGCAATTTGTGACCTCCAAATTGAGATAATATTATAAATTTGCAACGATCAAACACCAAAAGCATGGCAAAGAAAGAAACAGAAATAACAGTTCCTGACGAAATAGTAATGAATAAAATTTTAGAGGTCTGCACTTAACCGCATATTAATTGTTTGTGTAAAATATTATCAGAATGAACCATTCTTTTAATAAGGCTATCAAATATGATTTCTTTACTTTGAGATCTATTAATCCTGAAGGAAAACTCATTAAAACATCTGTTAATATTTCTTTCGCTTACCCAAGAGTAAGTAGTTCTAATCCAGGATTTAACTTGATGTATCATGGTATGCAAGGCTTTGAAATTCGCTCCTTTTTCACTTGGGATTTGTGTTATAGGGTAATCTTTTCCAATAGGCCTATATTCTTTCCATTCGTCAGTGGTGATTTTTGCTTGTTTACTAATGTGTTTTTCAAATATTCCTTGTAATGATTTGGCCGAAAAATCTTCAATTTTTAATGCGTAAAATCGTTTTACTTTTCCTTCTTTTGTTAATTCTACAGCACAAATAGACTTTTTCTTTTTACTATCATAACTTCTGCCTTGTTTTCCATTTTCTTGACCTCCAACAACAAATTCATCAACGTGAACATCACCATTCATTGGGTAGTTTTTACTTGATTTCATTGCTTCCCGCACTTTATGCATAAATAATCTAGCGGTATTTTCTCTCACTCCATAGCGAACACTCATTTGTGAAGCAGATAAACTTTTAGTAGTAGTTGCCATTTCAAAGCAAATAAAAAAAGCTTTTCGCAATCCAAATTTCACTTTATGAAATAGAGTGTCAGCACTTGGGGATTCTGTATCACTACATATGTTACAGGTACGTGAAAAGTCTTTGCGTTCCTGGCTTTTAGTATGATTACATTTTCGGCATACAAACCCTTTATCCCACTTAACTTTGGATAAGTATTTTTTGCAATCTTCATCAGTTTTGAAGTATTCAGCGAACTCTATGAGGTTTTGTCCTTTAAAAATATCCATTTGTTCTTTGTTTTTCAATGCGTTAAAGATATGCAATTAAATGATGACCTCTATAAAATTTATTACATCAGGGGACAAAAAGTAATGCTAGATAGTGATTTAGCTGAACTGTACCAAGTGGAGACCAAACAATTGAAAAGGCAGGTAAAAAGAAATATAGACCGCTTTCCAAAAGATTTTATGTTTGAATTAACTCAAGATGAGCTTAATAACTTGAGGAGCCAAAATGGCACCACAAGTTGGGGCGGTTCAAGATATTTACCAATGGTATTTACAGAGCATGGAGTTTTAATGTTATCAAGTGTTTTGAGCAGCCCAAAAGCAATACAGGTTAATATACAGATTATGCGAATATTTACACGCATCAGGCAAATGTTAACAGACAATACAGAATTACGTTTAGCAATAGAAAAATTGGAAAAGAAAACAGACAATCAGGGCAAAAATATAGAACTGGTTTTTCAATACCTTGATGAATTACTGGAAAAGAAAGAAAATCCAAAACCAAGGCAACAGATCGGATATAAGAAAAATAAATAGAACAACCCCACCAATAGGCCCCACCCCTTTCAAATCTCCGGGCCCACACATAATTTTCAAGCTGTTCCACACCCTGCCCTTCTGTTGTTTTTTCTGTCACACTTTTTGTACCTCTTACACTTGCAGCACATTTTTTTCAATCTATATAGGGGATATTGAAAAACGGAATGTACTTGATGATCAATAAAAATAAACAGGGAGAACTACTAAAAACTTAAAATTGGCAGTAATTAATTTTTAATGAATAAATTACCCTACTTTTAGATCACTAAATAATTGAAAATGAAAAGAATTTTAATTCTCCTTCTAATAGTCACAAGTGTTATTTCCTGTAAAAAGGAAGAGGAATTAAAGAAAGAGGATGAATTAATACCAGAGGTAAAAGAGCCACATCTTATTTATGAAAGCACCTTTGGCATAAGTGGAACAGGGCTTGGAGAATTTAGATTGCAGCAGGGAAATGTTTATCCGGGAACTTTTGCATTAAATAGCACTAACATGTTTATTAAAGATATACATAATCACCGTATTCAAAGGGTGAACCTGGATCTCACCCCTGTTGATTGGTTTGGTTACAATAACAATTGGGGATTTCACACCCAGGCGGTGGAAGGTGCAGATTCTATAACTCCCCGCAATATCTTTTTAAAAAATAATTATCTATATGCAACCCAGTCAATGATTAATAGAATCCTGCTTAAAGTTAATCTTCAAACAGGACAGATAGAAAAACGATATAAGTTTAATTTATTTGTTAATAGTTTTGCGGTTGATGGCGATCATAACATTTATACCTATGAAACGGACAACCATATCTTATCAAAATATAATGACAATGGAGATTCTTTAATATCCTGGGGAGGATATGGCTCTGCCATCGGAAAGTTCAATACAGTTGATCCTCAAATAATTATAGATAACAGTAATAATATTTATGTATGTGATGCAGGAAATAAAAGAATTCAAAAATTTACTGCTTCAGGCCAATACTTGAGCAGCTGGACTGTGAATGTAAATTCAACAATTTATGGGTCTTTTGATATTTATGAGGAAAATATTTTTATTGTGGAAGGGAATTTTCTTTCTAAATATGATCTTAATGGGATCCTTTTGAAAAAGTATGAAATTCCCTTCTCTTATTTTATTCAAAACCGATTTAAGGTTTATAATACAAATAAAGTAATTGTAGAATATAGCTACAGTAATGAGTTTAAAGTTTTTAAAATGCAAGACTAAACGGGGGCTTCAGGCATATTGAAATCCTTTTTTTATTACAAAACAATTTGTTATTGATTAACGTTTAATGGGTAAGGAAAAACAGGAGTATCTTTAAAAAAGGTAACCTGTTTTTCTGTTTTTACCCTCTTTAACTGAAGTGAAATTGAAAAGAAAAGCGGCACGAAAAAAATCACTGTTCCGGGAATGGATTGAAGCCCTGTCTATAGCGCTGCTGGTGGTAATTCTGGTAAGAGGGCTTGTAGCAGAGGTTTATGTAATTCCTACCCCTTCCATGGAAAAAACACTTTTACCCGGTGATTTTATATTGGTAAATAAAATTTCCTATGGTTCCCGTTTAGCACAAACCCCCTTGTCTCTTCCTTTTTTTCACCAGTACATCCCTTTTTTTGAAGGATTTAAATCCTACTTAGAATGGATAAGTCTGCCTTATTTTAGATTGCCTGGAACAAGTTCTATAAAACACAATGATGTAGTTGTTTTTAATTATCCTCTAGATGACAATTTTCCTGTTGATCATAAAACGCATTATGTAAAGCGTTGTGTTGCCCTGCCAGGGGATACTTTAGTTATAAAAAACACACAGGTAATTGTTAATCATTTACCCTTGCCTGTTTTTCCTGAATTGCAATACGACCGTATAATAAAAACATCTTCTGGCGACCAGGGGTTTATTCATGAATTTGAACCCTCAGAAGGCGGAAGGGCACATGGAAAAAATGTATTGAACATACCTTTAACCGACCATTTGGCAAATGAAATTAGTAAAGACAAAAGAGTAGTGAACATAAAAAAAAGGATAGAAAAAGAAGGTTTTTTTTATGACCATATATTTCCTTATGACTCTAATTTTCCCTGGAATACGGATAATTTTGGTCCTTTAATAATTCCTAAAGCGGGTACAACTGTAAATATTAACACAAAAAACATTGGAATTTACCAAAGAATTATAGAAAATTACGAATTGAATGAACTCGAAATAGTGGATCAGGCAATTAAAATAAATGGAGAGCTTGTGGATTCTTATACATTTAAAATGGATTATTATTTTATGCTTGGCGATAACCGGCATTATTCTTCTGATTCCAGATTTTGGGGCTTTGTTCCCGAGAACCATATTGTTGGAAAAGCAAGCAGCATTATTTTTTCTATAAAACCCAAACAGCCTATTTCAAATAAAATAAGAATGGATAGGTTTTTTAAATCTCTTGCATTGTGAATTTAACCCATACCAGTTGTTTTTTATCTACTGCTTACATGGCACCTGTTTCCTATTATTGCTGCCTGGCAAAATTCAAAGAAATATGCATTGAAAACCATGAAACTTATTCAAGGCAATCCTACAGAAACAGGTGTAGCATTTATGCAGCCAATGGAATATTAAATCTTTCTATTCCGGTTAATGCAACCAATAACACAGTGATTAAAGAAGTAACAATAGAGCATTCGGAAAATTGGCAAAGACAACATTGGCGTTCAATTTCATCGGCTTACAAGTCATCTCCCTATTTTATTTATTATGATTATGAGTTGCAACCCTTTTACGAGAAGCCTTTTAAGTATTTAATTGATTTTAATGAAGAAATTCAAAACAAATTTTTAACGCTTTTAAATTTATCCGTTCATCCATTTTCATCCTTGACTTATGATAAGTTTGTGGAAAATTCCGTGGATTTGCGTGAGCTTATTCATCCAAAAAAAAGCAACCTTTTTTCCTTGCCCCAGTACAACCAGGTATTTATTGAAAAACATGGATTTATTCCCAATCTCAGTATTTTGGATTTGTTATTTAATCAGGGTCCTGAATCCAAAGAATATTTATTGTCTTCTTTTATTTAAGTTCTGGTTTTTCTTTGCGCCCTTTGCGTGAGAATCCTTTGCGTGAAAAATGCAATGGGAAATTTCACGCAAAGAACGCAAAGGTTTTTTCGCAAAGAACGCAAAGGTTTTTTCGCAAAGAATGCAATGGTTTTCACGCAAAGGTTTTTTCGCAAAGAGGATAGATTTACTTTAACTTAAAGCCTTGTATTAACCTCATTTTGAATTGCTATAATTCTTGCATTTGAATAACAATAAGCCTTTTTAAGGACAACTATAAATTTGTGAAAATAAAATGTGCTTTAAATTCCATGTAAATGCTATTTTTACGGAATATATTTATCCTTAATTTGAATTATATAAAACACTATTCAATAGGATTGAATGATTTTTACTAAAAAATCAATGAAAATTTTTATTCGCTTTTATTTTCTTACCCTTTTATTGTTCCTCTTGGGAACTGTTTATCAATTTAGTTATGGGAACCAGGAAAGAATGGTGGCCTCAAAATTGTCAAGAGTTGATAGTTTAATAATTAAGAAATTAATTGATGATAATATCAAACAAATCAAAAAAGATTCTCTTCAGGCAATTTTAAAAACCACCCTAAGCGATAGTATAAAAGTTCTGGCTTTGCATGAGTTATACCTCGCCAGTGATTCAATTGACTATGCCAAACAAGCCTTGAAATTTTCAAATAAAAAAAACTACAAAAATGGAATATGCTTGTCATTGCTGGATTTGGGCCGGTATTATTATTTTGAAGGCCAACAGGATATTTCTCTTAGCTATTTGGTTAAATTAGTTAAAATTGCTGAAGAAACAAACAATAAGAAAATACTTGTAGGTGCGTATAAATATATAGGTTTTATATACCGGCCACATAATTCATTTATAGCCCTTGACTATTATCTTAAAAGCTTGGCATTGGCTGAGGAAATTAAGGATGAAATTGCACAATCCTATGCCTTAAGTGCTATTGGTAATGTTCACGAAGGAGTTTTTGATGGTACTTCTGAAAAAAACAAAACAGCATTGGAGTATTACCTCAAAAGCCTGGAAATACGTGAAAGAAAAGGATCTTATGATGAAATTGCTTCATCATTGACTGAAACATCGCGTGTTTATGACCTCTTAGGACTACATGATAAGGTAGTGGATATAAGATTAAGGGGCTTGGAATTTGCCAAAAAATCAGGAAGTACAGAGAATATTGTTTTCTTATACAATCTTTTGGGCCACGACTATAACTATCGGAAAAATGATTTTAACAAAGCTCTCGAATACCAACTAATGGCTTATGAAATAGCCAGGAGCCAGAAAAACAACCTGGATATAATGTTTGATATCACAAAAGAAATTGCTTACTCCTATTATTCTTTAGGCAATTTTAAAAAATCAGCAGATTTTTTTCAGCAGGGCATCGATATAAATAAATCAATACGGGAAAAAGAAATAAGTTACAATCATAACCTTTCGGGAATAAAATATGAACTGGAAAAAGATATTGAAAAACAGAAATTACTTTTAAAGGATTCAGAAATACTAAAAGAAAAGACCGAGGCTGAAAAACAAACGATGTTACGCAATGCCTTTTTTATTGGTTTTGCCCTTGTTTTTATTCTTGCACTAATTATTTTTAAAGGAAACAGACAAAAATTAAGATCTAACAGAGAACTGGATATTAGAAATAAAAAAATTGAGATTGCCTATCAAACCCTTGCTTTAAGCGAAAACAAGTTAAAACAGATTACCTCAACTATCAATGATGTTTTCTATTTATACAACATTGTTGAGAAAAAATATGAATATATTAGCCCAAACAGTGCTTCATTACTAGGAGCGGAGCCTCAATTTTTTTATGATGGAAACAGCATGAAACATTTTGTTGTGCAAGCTGATTTACCAAAACTTATTCAAGCAAACGAGAAAGTAGATTCAGGCATTGCCTATGATATTGAATACCGGGTAGTGATTGACAATAAATTAATATGGATTGACGAGAAATCCTATCCAATATTTGATGAACAAAACAATTTGATATGGAATTCAGGTGTTTGCCGTGATATTACCAAAAGAAAAAATGCGGAAGAAATCCTACATAAAAAAAACAAAGATATTACCGATAGCATTAATTATGCAAGCAAAATACAACAAGCTATTTTACCCGAGAGCATAGAATTTAAAAAGCATTTTCCAGATTCATTTGTGCTATTTAAGCCCAAGGATATAGTTAGCGGTGATTTTTACTGGATAACAGAAAAAAACGATTTTGTGTTTTTTACAGCTGCCGACTGTACAGGTCATGGTGTTCCGGGAGGTTTTATGAGTATGCTAGGAATGGCTCTTTTGAATGAAATAGTTAACCTGAAAGACATCTCAGAACCCTCAATTATTCTGGATAAAATAAAAATCAGGATCATTTATGCCTTAAAGCAAAAAAGCGGCTTGAGTGAAACAAAGGATGGAATGGATATGGCCCTGTGTAGAATAGATAAACGCAAAAATGAATTGGTTATAGCATCTGCAAACAATCCTGTATGGGTGATAAGGGAAAATGAATTCATAGAAATAAAAGGTGACAAGCAGCCCGTAGGTATTTCTGGAGGCCTTGATTTTAAATTCAACCAACAGACTGTGCAATTAAAAAAAGGAGACTGTATTTATGTGTTGACTGATGGATATGCAGATCAGTTTGGCGGTGCAAAAGGAAAGAAATTCAAATACAAGCCCCTAAAGGAATTATTGATTTCCATGCATAGTAACACCATGGAACAACAAAGAGAAATACTTTCTAAAACTATGCTTGAATGGAAAAAAGATATTGAACAGGTAGACGATATACTCCTTATGGGAATTAAAATATAATGTTCTTGTGGTGTGAATATTAGATTTAAAATATTCTTACTTACTCAAAAGTTCTTAGCAGTTTAATGCAAAAACAATCAAACATTCCCGCTGATAATCTATTACAAACTCAAGAAATGGAAATGGTTAAAACTCTTTAATTATAGGGGTTCTACAAATTTTCGGCAAGGTATTTATTCTTCAGCGCTTTATATTCCTCGGGAAAATATGTTTTTAAAATAGAAACATAGTAATTATAAGGTTTGTGTTGGTAATTCCATGATTCTTTCACATAAAGCTCATCATTTAAAAAATGACCATCTGCTCCTCTTTTATACACTGAGACCAAAGAATCATTTTTAACAACAGAAGGGTCTTTGAGTACTTTTGGAAAATCAACAGGATTAATTTCTATTAGGTTATTTAACTTCAGATAATTAATATCTGCAACATAATCAGGCAGTATTACTGGGCCAACATCTTTGGAAATTTGTTCAGAAACAGAAGTGCCGAATTTTTTTACCGTTCTTTTAAGGCTTTCTTCAAAGAAAAGAACACTTCCTTCTGAAATTGATTTTTTTAAACTGAATGCTTCCTTATCAAACAAAAACGCTTTTAAATTATCCTTAAAAAAACTGGCCGTGTCGTTATAGCTTAAAGGAAATGAGGGAATTGGATCACTCTTAATGGCTACATTAAAACTTGTATTGGCATCACAAAATTTAGAATTGTACTCTCTTGAAAACCATTTATTCCCAATCATTGGGGCCGCAAAAGAATAATTCTTGAATTTATTTCCTTTTGACATTTGATCTGCAGGAAGATTTTCCAGGTATGCTCTTAACAAACTAGCAAGTGCTCCGCCCTGGCTGTGGCCTGTTATAATGAAGTTATTAATCCCCTCAATGTTCATTATCCTTATCTGATATAGAATATCTTTAGCCAAAAAAGCTATTCCAAGGGCATACCCTGCATGAACAGCTGCATTTGTATCCTGAGCAAAACAATAGTCAAAATTTTCTCCCGATACCTTTATTACCCCTTTCGCTGGTATCATTGCAGAATTGATGTTTTCCAGCCAGCTGATTTTTTTTGCTGTTGAACCGCGAAGATTAATAATCCCAACATTTCCCTTTTGATAAACCTGGTATTTGTTATCCATGCCAAACATTCCGGAAGTATAAGTCTTTTTATATCCGGCAGGAAGAATTTCTAAATCTGAATGGTAAAGTTCTAAAAAGGTAAAGCTGTTGCAAATGGCAACCATGTCCCTAGCCTCTTCCTTGTTGAACCCAATTTCAAACTGAGCAAAAGAATTGAAACTAAAAATTGTAATAAAAACAATTAGGATTACCTTCATTTGAATGAATAATAATAACTTTTGAAATAGACTGAAAGCCTTAAAAGTATTGATTTTTTTTAAGAAAAATGCAGCATGCCTTACTTATTCTTTAACAATGAATGGATCTTCACATTAAAAAAGCACTGTTTTTCTGTTCTTTTTTTTTAACCATGATCTAATTAAATCATCTGAATCCGGGTAATAGGTAGCTTTTTTCACCATTTCTTTGAATTCCTGCACCGAGGTAAATTGCATGCTAGGATCCATATATCCATAACCAGCGAATTTTCCTTTTTCAACAAGAATTACAGACTGCTCCTCTCCTTGCCTACCATGGTCAAATATGAGAAAGTTGGGAGATTCAAAAATGAAATTGCTTAAGATTTTTTTTGTCCTAAGGTTGTATTTCGCCTTATCTTCCTTACCTGCACATATGCCATTGCATTTTTTTATTTGATGATTAAAGCAAATGCTCCCTTCGTTTGTGAGGGCACAATATTGAAGGCACAGGGAATTTTCTTCTATCCAGTTCTCCAATCTTTCACGTGCAGCAATATAACTGGTAAATGAAATTAATGCGTTTTCAGCCAATTCACTTTCCACAATCCTGAAATTGATTATGCCTTTATTGTCCTTAAACCATTCTATAGCATGCGTGAAAACATCTGCCTTTCTCAACCGGTTGTATTTAGGCTTGTGTAGCTTTATTTGTTCAGATTCCAACAACAGTGCAATTAATTCACTGCCTGTTTCAACAAAATCAACATTGTACAAATCGTTCAACATTTTTTTTCCCTTGCTTTCATCGCTGTTGAAATGGCTCAAGGCCCTACTGTACATATTAACGCTCTTGCCAATATAAATTATGGACCCATCTTTTGCTAAAAAAAAATATACTCCGCAGGATTCGGGCAATTTATCAAGAATGTATTTTTTAATGTTGTCAATACGCCTGGCCATTAGTTCAACTACGCCTTTGTTTTTATACTGGGCATGCATATTTTTGGCCTGCATTAGTCTGTCAAAAAGGATAGCTGTAGCCAATGCATCTCCATGCGCCCTATGCCTGGCTAAATTTTGAATGCCAAGGGAATCACATAAATTTCCAAGACTATAAGAAGCATGTCCAGGCAATAATTTCCTACTCAACCGAACAGTGCATAAGGTTTCCCTCCTGAATTTAAAGCCAAGGGAATTAAATTCATCTTTTAAAAAATTGTAATCAAAACCAACATTATGGGCCACAAATATTTTTCCTTCGGTAAGTTCAAGAATTTTTTTTGCTACCTCACAAAACCTGGGTGCATCTTCAACCATTTTATTTGTAATACCAGTAATATTGGTGAACATGGGAGAAATAAAACATTCAGGATTTAGGAGGGTGGTATAGGTTTCAACCACGCTTAAACCATCGTGAATGAGAATACAAATTTCAGTTATTCTTCCTTTGCGGAATTCAAATTTTCCACCACATGTTTCTATATCGATGATTGCAAACATTTTTATTTTCCCATTTCAACCCGGTAAGACTGCAAAAAGCGGATCATATTATCAATGTTTAAATCCTGTGCATTGAACTCACCTATATTTAAGCTGCATACAAAACTCCACACCTCTAATATTTCCTCGTTATTAATGACATAGGGCTTATAAACAGGGTTGTCTGAATGAAATTCAAAGCAAGGATTTTCCTTATTCCCGTATAATCTTTTGTAAACCACACCTTCGTTTTTTGTAAGTACAATGTAGCTTTGGCCATCTTTAATTTCTTTCAAAGATTCCAGGTATTTTCCTACGGCAATTGAACCATCCTTTAAAGGTGGCATTGAATCGCCTTTTATTCCAAATGCTCGGTGTTTACCTATTATCTTAAATGGCAAATTCATTACAGGAAGCTCTTCTATAAACTGGGGATCGGAATAACCATTTAAATATCCGGCTGATGCCTTTACAGCAACTACTTCTATTAAATCATCTCCGTTTTTATCAACCATTATAGGAAAAAGAGTTCTGTTTTGGCCAATCTTGATTAATGATTCAGGATTTGTTTTGCTCAAATCGCTCTTCAAAAGGCAATCTGTAGAGATTTGAAAATAATCAGCAATCCTGATCAATAATTCATAAGGAGGCTCTGATCTGCTTTCTTCATAAGCCCCAATGCGTGACCTATTTATCTCCAGGGACTCTGCCAGCTGATCCTGAGTAAGCTTTTTTAATTCCCTTAGAACCTTAATATTTTTTGCTATTTTTGACATGTTACTACATTTTTAAGCATAATATTACTACAAATATAAGTAATTACATGTCGGAAAAACAAATTTTTTAAGATTTGTTACATTTTTATCCCGGATTAGCTAACTGAAACAGCAATGTGCCTATAGCAAACATCGGACAGGAATGCATTTAAATTGATGTGAAAAAAATAAAAAGAACTGATTTATAAAAAAAATCAGGCAAAACAAGTGCACTACTTTTATAATTCTTAATTGGAATTAAGGGAGTTTGGAATAATAAAAAACAAAAAAAGGCTGCTAAAAAGCAGCCTTTTTTTGTTTTTTCAAGCTATTACTTGTATAAATTCAATGCACCTTTTTCCTCAAATGCTTTTCCATCTGTTCCCTCTGCTTTGATAACATAAAAGTATGTACCCTGCGAGACACTTACTCCTGAGGATAGTTTACCATCCCAACCGTCATTTGGATTATCCCAGGCATAAATTTTCTTTCCCCACCTGTTGAATATTTCAGCAGAGAATGTTAGAATATTGCCACCCTCTACCTTGAATACATCATTTTTCCCATCACCATTTGGAGAAAAAACATTTGGAACAATCATAAATGATTTACCTTCTACAAACACAGTAAAAATAGCGGTATCAGAACAAGAAGTGTTATTTCCAGTTGCAATTAAGGATACAATATAAGTTCCTTGTTCAGAAAATACGGTAGCGGCATTAAATGTTTTGCTGGAATCTCCATTGCCAAATGTCCATATATATGAATTTCCTCCACTTGAAGTATTGGTAAAATTCACATTTAATGGAATCATTCCTGATAAGGGATCAGCGGTAAATGAAGCTTCTACAGTTTCTGCAAAAACAATCGTTGTGGAAGATGCACTATTGCATCCATTTAGTGAAATTGATAAATTGTAAGAACCGAAATTAGTTGCAGTGGTATTGTTTATTACTGGATTTTGCTGGTTGGAAGTATATCCATTAGGGCCAGTCCATGAATAAGCAGCCCCGATAACTTCTTGCGCTTGTAAAACAATAGCATTGCCTGTACAAAGGGGGCCATTGTTAGAAGTCGATGGAGTATTAGGAGCTTGATTTACAATTACATTAACCGAGGAAGAAGCACTCTGGCAGCCATTCACATTAATTGAAGCTTGGTAGTTTCCGGCCTGAAGTGCGCTGGAATTTGCAATTACAGGATTTTGATTAGAGGAAGAAAAACCTGCAGGTCCGGTCCATGTATAACTACCTGTTGAATTACCAGTTAAATTAATATTAGAACCTGAACATACAGTAATATCCTGGCCAAGATCAGGTGGCAATGGATCATTTATTGTAACGTTTATTTGTGTTTGCCCACTCTCACAACCATTTTCTGTTTGAGTTACATAAAATGTAGTTGTAGTAGTAATGGCGGGAGTATAAGTAGCTGTTGTACTTACAATATTTCCATTGCTGTCATACCAGGTAATACTTCCTGTGGTTCCAGTTACTGATAAAGGATTTAGGGACTGTCCTGCACAATAGGAGGGATTTGGATTTGGGCCAACGGGGGCTGGAGCAACATATATTTCCACCTGTTCGGTATGCTGGGAGGAACATGAGCCGGAGGTTGTATAGGTAACAGAATGAATTCCTACCGTGCTTGCTGTAAAATCAATTTCACCAGTTGTTGCATTTATTGACAGCCCTCCTAATGGGTTACTAAAATTTCCAGTGGTACCAGGATCATTTAACACAGGAGTTTCAGAGCCCGATTTACAATAAACAGATTGTGCATATGTAAATGTTGCGTCATCTGAACTTACAACAGTAACCTGTACACTGGCCATAGAAGAACATCCCAGATCATCTGAAACTTCTACTGTTAAATTATATACTCCAAGGTTTGATGAATTAAATACAGGATTATTTATTGATGTAGAAGAAATATCTGCAACATCTCCAGTCCAATTATAGCTGTTAAAAGTACCACTACCACCATTTGCTGTTGCAGTTAAAGTGAGATTCGTATTCATACATATTTGGGCAGAACTAGGTATTATTGAAACCGATGGCAATGGTTCAAATGAAATGTTAATATCCGCTACATTTGTACAAGCGTTTAGCGTAGCTGTAACAGTATATAATCCCTCATTTAAAGTAGTTGTATTATTAATGGTATTACTTTGGTTGTTAGAGGCAAATGATGCAGGACCGGTCCATACAAAAGTTGCTCCACTAGAGGAAGAAGCAGAGATAATAAATTCAGATCCTATGCAAACGGGGGCATTTGTTG
The DNA here is from genome assembly GCA_013696965.1 of Bacteroidota bacterium. Taxonomy (NCBI): domain Bacteria; kingdom Pseudomonadati; phylum Bacteroidota; species Bacteroidota bacterium. The sequence continues at coordinate 14,498 of JACCXN010000058.1, forward strand.
AAATAACGGGCAAATCTGGATTTATATTTACTACAACATTTTCAATTCCCTGTGTACTGGTACAACCATTGATGTCGGTAATTGTTAAAAAATAATCACCAGCTTCATTTAAAGAAGCAGGCTGAACAACGGGATTCTGCTCTGTTGAAGAAAAACCATTAGGACCTGTCCAGTTATAGGTAACATCTGAAACCAAATCAGTAGATAAATTAATGCTTTCCCCAATACAAACAGGAGAGTTGCTTGAAGCTATTGGTGTTCCGGGTAATGGATTAACATCAACATTCAGCGAATCAGAATTTGAACAACCATTTTCTGTAACAACAAGTACATACATTCCATTGTTTGCCAATGTTGCAGATGAAATTACTGGATTTTGATCCGTAGAATTAAAAGATACCGGCCCTGTCCAATTGTAAGTAAGGCCAGATGCTGAAGTAGTTAAATTAATGGAGTTACCAACACACACATTAAGGTCGGAACCTATCAAAACCGCAGGAGCAGGATTAATAATTACTGTTTGATTATGCACAGAAGAAGGACATCCTATAACGGTTATAGTGTTGGTAACCGTATATGTTCCAGGTGTACTAGCTAATAAATCTATTTCTCCGGTAGCAATATCAGTAAACACCATTTGTTGGCCTGGAATTAGGGAAGATCCAGAAAATATACCTGCAGAACCTGTAGTAAAAGTTGGCAAAGGATTTACACCTCCAGCACAAAATGGACCAGAGTAGCTAAATTCAGCACTTGGAGCATTTGTAATGGTTATGGATTCGGTGCTCGAAGATGGACAAGGGCCTGAAACTGTATAAGTAATATCATAAGTATTATCATTGCTGGTTGAAATATTAACTTCTCCGGTAGAAGAATTAATGCTTAACCCGGCAGGAGAAGCAGAAAAAACACCTCCAGGAGTTCCTGATATAACTGGAGTTGGAGTTGCACTGGTTCCAGAACAATATACCTGCTGGGAATAATTAAAAGTAGCATCTGTTCCAGGATTTACCTGTACATTTTCTACATCCTGCAAACTTGTGCATCCATTATTTGTAATTGTAAGAAAGTAATCTCCCGCATTATTTAATGAAGCAGGTTGAACAATTGGATTCTGATCTGAAGAAGCAAATCCATTTGGCCCAGTCCAGTTATAAGTAGCTCCGTTTACTGTAGCAGTACTAAAATTAATGCTTCCACCCACACATACAGGAGAATTACTTGTTGCATTGGGTAATCCAGGTAAGGGAGTTACTGTTACAGAAAGTGAATCTGAACTGGAACAACCATTTTGAGTAACTACAAGTACATAAGTTCCATTGTTTGCCAAGCTTGCATTTGCAACGGATGGATTTTGAACAGATGAATTATAAGAAGCAGGTCCAGTCCAACTGTATGTTGGCCCTGCAGTAGTAGTTAAATTAAAAGTACCGCCTTCGCAAACAGTTTGATCTGCTCCTATAAGTACAGAAGGTGAAGGATTGATTGTAATTGTTTGATTATACACAGAAGAAGCACATCCTGGTACAGTTATAGTATTTGTAACAGTAAAAGTCCCCGGGGTACTTGCTGTTAAATTTATTTCTCCCGTGTTGGTATTTACAAATGATATTTGTTCACCAGGATTGATGGAAGTTCCAGAAAATATACCTGCAGAACCTGAAGTAAAAGTTGGAAAAGGATTTATACCATTGGCACAAAAAGGAGTAGCATAACTAAATTCAGCACTTGGAGCATTTGTAATAGTTATTGATTGTGTACTTGAGGATGGACATGCCCCACCCAGGCTATAAGTAATAGTATAGGTATTGTTTGCACTTGCTGCAATATTAACTGCTCCGGTAGTTGCATTAATGCTTAAACCAGCAGGAGAAGAAGAGAAAGTTCCTCCGCTTGTAGTGGTTGTTGCTGTTGCGGTTCCTGCACCTGAACAATAAACTTGTTGTGGATAAGAAAAAGTAGAATTTGCGCTTGGATTGACGGTAATTGATCTATTTTGAGTTGCTGTATTACCACAAGCATCTGTTACAATTACAGAATAAGTTGTATTTGCTGTTGGCGAAACTGTAATTGTAGAAGTGGTTGCTCCCCCCGGAGTCCAGGAATAGGTATAAGGACCTACACCAAACTCTCCAAAACTAGCAAGTGTTGTAGATTGTCCTGCACAAATAGTTGTGCCTGCACTACTGGTTATACTTGAGTTATGCTCAATTGTTTTGCCCTGAATTGTCATTGTCCATGGGCTTGCAGAACCTATACAATTATTATTACAACCAGTGGAGCCATAACATTTTCTATAAAACTGCAAGGTGAACGGAACATTCTGTGCCACACAGGAAGGGGGAGGTAAACAAGAGCCAAGGTCATTAAAAACAGAAATATTAAGTCCATTGCAACTTCCCCCAGAGTTTTGATTACAATACCAAAAAAAACCTGCTTGTCCCGGACTCACACAGCTACCGGTGGTCAGTTTTATTGCCCCGTCACTCCTCCAACAGATTCCAGATGCCGAGTAGTTAAAAGTCCATAATACATCAGTAAAGGTTGCCTGGGGAGGTGTTGCTACAGTTAAATTATAATTACATGAATTTGTAAAATTACAAGAAGCATTATACATGGATCCTGTAATTGAGGCTTGTGCTAAACTATTAGAGCTTGTTACCAATGGATCCACAATTAACTCTCCTTTTGAAATATTTTGCGCTATCCAGCTTACCGGAATAATAATTCCCAACCTGTTTACATCAATAATATACTCTGCCGTGGTTGCCTCCTTTTCAAAATTCCTTGGATAAATTACAGCCTCATTTATTTTCAATAAGGGTTCATTTCCCTTTTCAAAGGCTACCGACCCTACCCCCTTGTTTAATGTTGCGTTGTCCTCAAATCTTAAAGAAGCAATTCCTTCTGAAGAAAATTCATCTACAAATACTATTCTTTCAAACTGATTGTAATTATTGAATTTAATAATCAGATTCGTTTTAACAGATCCTCTGGATGCTATCATTTCTGCATCTATTCCCGGAAACAGGTCAATTACTTTTATTCCATTGTCTCCGGCTGTATAATTGGTCCAGTTTGCTGTTGCAATTTCCGTTTCTATATTTGCCGAAATCCCATAAAGCTTCCAGTTGTTAAATTCTACATTTCCTTGCGGAGTTTTTATAAGTGATGCTTTCTTTATAAAATCAAATCCGACAGGATCAATCTGCCCCGTTGACATAAGTAACTCATGGGAAACAGGCTTTAATCGGGTATCTAGCGTAACTAAAAAATCATTCCTTAACATGTGCATGGCACCTAAGGATTTTTGAATGTAAAATTTAGTATAATCCTCTGCATCCACAAAATATCTTTCATCAATTTTTCTTTTACTCAATACTTCTACACAATTATTACAGGGAGCATTATAGGGCAATTTTCCGAATTCAGGATGTCTTTGAATGCTAAAATCGGGATTGTTTTTTTTCCAATGTTCCTGGTTTTTAATGCTTTTATCCTCATTACTGAAATTTGTCAAATTTGACTCTTGGCTTTCCATTGCACTGTTCATCCTATTATCCTGAGCAAAAACAAAGGATAATAATAGTGAGGAGATGAAGATGGAAACAAATAAAAAAGTAGCTTTTTTCATAGTATCGAATTATTAAATCGTTGAATACATTGCACTTGGAACTGGAAAAACAAAGGACACAATAACAAATTTAATAAATTTATATATTCATTTACAGTATTTACTGCCTTTTTTATGAATTATAATTCTGGAGGAGTTACTGGTGTTTATGTCTAATTTTGCTTTTATATTATGATTTTGAGAATACTCTTGTAACCAAATGAAAAACAAAGCATAAGATTGTAGCAAAAACAGGGCATTGTAGCCAATGAATTTCTAATTATTCCAAATAAATTTAACCTTTGCAAAAACAATGAACCATGGATTCACTATACAAGCAAGTTACTATAGCCTTAAACAAAGGTTCAAACCCTGAAAAACCTGTTTTTTTACAAAAATTCTTCAAAACCGAGCCAGGGCAATATGGTGAAGGTGACCTTTTTATCGGATTAAGTGTTCCTCAGCAGAGAACCATTTCAAAGATCTTTTATGCTCAAGCATCTCTTGATGACATAAAAAAAATGCTGCATGATCCCATTCATGAATTCAGGCTTACTGCCCTTTTTATGCTTGTTTTGAAATTTGAAAAAACCAAGGATGAAAAATTAAGAAAAGACATTTTTGATTTTTACCTCAATAACACAGCTTATATAAACAACTGGGACCTTGTTGATTCCTCAGCTGAAAAAATACCCGGTGCTTATCTTTTTGATAAAAACAGGACTTTGCTTTTACGTTTAGCAGAAAGCGAAAGCCTTTGGGAGCAAAGAATTTCAATTATTGCAACTTTTTATTTCATTAAAAAACATCAATTTGAGGATACTCTTGCCATTGCAGAAAAACTTCTTTACTACAAACACGACCTCATCCATAAGGCAGTAGGCTGGATGTTAAGAGAGGTTGGCAATAGGGACTTTCAAAAAGAGTATGATTTTCTGTCACTGCATTACCAAACAATGCCCCGAACTATGCTAAGGTATGCCATTGAAAAATTTGAGCCTGAACTTAGAAAAAAATTCCTTGAAGGGTCAGTTTGAATTTTCATGCAATTACTTTAATTTGAGGTAAATAAATTACAATTTTAAAAATGTTTTTCCTTGCAAATTCGAAACCTGAATAATGTATAATCCCTCAAATAAACTTCCAACATCAACAGTACTGTTTTCTCCGGCAATTATACCTGTTAAAACTTGTTTGCCTAAAATATCAGAGATAATATAAGTGGACCCAATCAAAAAACCATCTGATCGAAGGATGATTTCTTTTGTTGATGGATTAGGATACACGTTAAAATGATTCATTAAAGTTGTTTTGTTTATTCCTATTGATAAACAATTGTGCTGCAAATCAAAAATTGTTTGCAGGGAATCTATGGGTTCAATCTGGGCATTGCTTAGTGTTCTAACTGAAACATTAAACCAGGGATTTCCATAAGCATCAGTGGGTTTTGCAACCTTCACATAAGCAAACAGCGAGGATGTGCCATTTGGTGCGCAACGTGTATCTGCCCCGGTCACATTTGCACCTTGCAAGGCAGCCATCAAGCGGCAAGCCAAATCACCCTGAGCATTTCTAAATTTTATTTCCATGGAATCAATTATATCTTGCCCAAGCAATATATTTCCTTGTATGGAGTAATGAAATCCATCAATACTGCCTGTTTTATGATTTTTATAGTCCATGCAATTGATTCCGGTGTAAGCCTCGGCACTTACATTATTGCCTGTAAATCCTACAATGCCGTACTGCCTGACAGCAGGATTGTTTTGGGCATCATTAGAACTAAGCCATAAAATGTTTTGTGCAGGACTGTCCCCTGCCCTCATGCGCACCCTGGCATTGGTCTGGTTGGTTGCAAGATATGAAGCCTGCGTGTTTATTGCTCCTGTGTCAGGAAGCAAATCTCCAAGAAAGGATGGATCTGTAATGTTAAATTGAAATAAATTAACGCAGGATGCCCCCGCACTTCCAACTTCCCTGGTAGAAGAATCGGCAGCAACAATAGAAAAAGTGTCCTGGGCATATATATCTGTTTCAAACAGGATAATTGCAAGGAGAAAGAATAAGGTTGTTTTCATTTTTTAAATTTAAAGTAAAATTATAAAAATTAACAGGTGAATTCTTTATGTTATCGTCAATTTTTTATACGTAAAATACAAAAAGAGAGATAAATTCTAAGTATAAAAAAAACAAGACAACAAGTACAGTAGAAAATATACCTACTAAAGCTTAGTAAAGCATAAAAAAATAATTGCTTTTAATGTAAATCAAACAACCTAATTAAATCCCTTCCTCCTGTATGGCAGGAAATGCAACCATCTCCCTTTTTGGAGATGCTAAATACGGTTTTACCATCAGGATCATATTCACCCCATATCCAGCCCTCAGCAGCGTTTTTGGATTTAGAGAATTTTTTCATCACCGCCAAAAGGGTCAGATTTCCCCCGCTTTTATCAAAAATTTCTTTAACCACCACTGCATCATCCTCAAAGGAGGATCCTTTAGGTAATTTCCCATCCCCATCAAGTGATTTTTGTGCCACCGAATTAAATTTCACCCTAAAACTCCCGTGAGGACTTGCACTTGCAGGAAGAAGCGTATCCAAAGAGTTTTGATAATAAGTAAAACCCGTTTGCTGACTTAAATTATATAATTGCTCATCCATTTTTTTATTCTTTTTACAAGAAACAACAATGCCTAAAAACATTGTAATTATCAGTATTTTCTTCATAACAGTTTGGATTTAAGCTCGCAAGATACAAATTTAAATTACCTTGTTCGGTCAGTATGACCGTTAATAAGATTGATGTTTTTTTTTGAAAACAGAACCAATGCGCTACTCAGTCTGAGTACAGCCAAGGACAACGCAATGGGAGATCTGAGCAAAGTCGAAGAACATGCCTCAGCAACCACTTCCAGAACTTCAGGAATTATTCTTTTAAGCAGGCCTCCCATTCCAGTTTAATGTCCTTGAATAAGAAGGACACCCGCTGCTGTTTAGGACAAACAACCAAAATATGTACCACCGCGTAAAAACTGCTGAAACTAAAACTGTTTATTTTCTCCCCTTGCTTATTTCTGCTTTTATATCCAGTAGCATCGTTCCTAAATGCTCCAAAGTAATTCCGCTTTCAGGAATCTGGCTGCTTAGGTAACTCACGAATTTCCATACCTCATTTATTTCACTGGCTTTTATAGAATAATCTTTGAACAGGGGATTCAGTGAATGCATCAAAAGCGTTCCCTCTTGCTTTAAATTATTGCTTACTTCTTTAAAAACAATGCCTTCATCTTTGGTCAAAACAATGCATGCCTGGCCATTTTTAATGGTATTCCAGTTTTCAACAAATTCGGAAATAACATAAGATTTATCGGGTATGGGCAACATGGAATCGCCCTCTATTTGAAACATCCTAAACTTCCTGTTTGGGGATAAAACCGGAAGGTGAAAGCATTGCAAGCTTCCAATAAATTCAGGATTGCTGTATCCCTGGGTATATCCTGCCTTGGCTTTAAGGCTAACTATTTCGATGTTTTCCCTGTTTTTAGAATCCACAGTTGTTGCCAATACCCGGATTTTTGTCCCCATAATATATTCATCATTCCCGGCCTCTAAATTACGCAGCTGCAATTCGGTTAATCGCTTTAAATTCACCCAAAGCAGGGAATCCACACTTACTTTAAAGTAGGCTGTAAACTTTGCCAGATCTTCTATTTTGGGGTTAACATTTACTCCGTTTTCAAATGCATTGATCTTTGCGCGGGTAACTTTTAAGCTTGCTGCTACATCGCCTTGCGTTTTTTTCTTTCTATCTCTCAACAACTTAAGGTTGCTTGCTAAAAAAATTGTTTGTTTTTCCATTTAAAAACGTTATTATAGGTAACACAACATTGTTATTTTAAATAACAAATGTATAAAAAATTTCAATTCAAAAAAAAATGGAAAGAACAGTTGTTCACATGGATTTAGATTCCTTTTTCGTATCGGTGGAACGCCTTATGGACAGCAGCCTGTTTGGAAAGCCTGTTATTATTGGCGGTACTTCCGACCGGGGAGTGGTGGCATCATGCAGTTACGAGGCCAGGAAATTCGGTGTTCACAGTGCCATGCCGGCAAAAATGGCCAGGCAACTTTGCCCTCATGCCATCTTTGTTCGCGGAGACATGGATACCTATTCCAAATATTCCAAATTGGTTACCCAGATTATTGAAAACGAAGCCCCTTTAGTGGAAAAGGCTTCCATTGACGAACATTACCTGGACATTACCGGTATGGACCGCTATATAAAAAACAGCATGCAATGGACACATGAGCTGCGGCAAAAAATAATAAAGGAAACAGGACTTCCTATTTCTTACGGTTTATCTGTAAACAAAACAGTTTCTAAAATAGCTACGGGAGAGGCTAAGCCCAATGGTGAAAAAAACATTGATCCGGGCATTGAAAAACTTTTTTTAGCTCCCTTATCCATTAAAAAAATTCCGGGAATTGGTGATAAAACCTATCTCATGTTACGCAACATGGGAATAGAAAAAGTAGAAACAATTCAGCAAATGCCCCTTGAAATTATTCAAAAAGTGCTTGGTGAAAATGGCGGAATTATATGGAGAAAGGCAAACGGAGTGGACAATAGCCCGGTTGCACCCTATTCGGAACAAAAAAGCATGAGCTCCGAAAGAACTTTTGACAAGGACACAACGGATATTGAACAGCTAAAAAAAACACTCATTACCATGATTGAAGGTTTAGCCTTCGATTTAAGGAAATCAAAAAAAGTAACAGGGTGTGTTACCCTAAAACTCAGGTATTCCGATTTTCAAACACATACCTTTCAAAGCAGGATCGCTTACACAGCTTCCGATCATGTATTACTGGATAAGACTTTGGAATTATTCAAAAAAAACTATACACGAAGAGTGCTAATCCGTTTGATTGGTGTAAAGTTCAGCCACCTGGTTTCGGGTCAAACCCAAATCAGCTTGTTTGACGATACCGAAGAAATGATAAACCTCTACCAGTCCCTGGACAGGATTCGCCTAAGGTTTGGAGTAAAGGCAATAATGCGCAGTGTTGGATTAGACCTTAAAAAATGATACTCAATGCACATTCCAATTACAGTTTACGCTACGGGGTTATTCCTTTGGAAGAGCTTGTGCAATGGGCCATTTATAATGGTTATGAAGCAGTGGCCATTACCGACATTAACAATTCATCGGGCATACTTGATTTTGTTAAAATTTGCATTGAAAAAGGAATAAAACCCCTTGTGGGAATGGAGTTCAGAAATAAAGATGAATTGTTGTTTATAGCCCTTGCCAGGAACAACGCTGGCTTTAAGGAAATAAACGAATTAATGACCAACTGCAATTTAGCTCAAATTCAACTCCCTTCTAAACCTGATTTTTTAAATTGTTATGTCATCTACCCCTACGGCAAAATAAAACCGGAATCACTCAAAGAGCATGAATACCTTGGTGTACGGCCGGGCCAGCTGAATCAACTTGTTCATGAAAAGCCTGCCCAGCAAACAAAGTATGTTATACAACAACCCTATACATACAAGGATTACAAGGGATATGAAATTCATAAAAAATTAAGGGCAATCCATAACAACATACTGCTCTCGCAAGTTAAACCAGGGCAATTGGCAGGAACCGATGAGTTTATAATACCTGAAAAACAACTGCTGAAAAAATATGCTGATTACCCGCATTTAATTGAAAACACAAATAGAATTATCCGTGATTGCAATTTTAGTTTTGATTTTAAAAGCGGGAAAAACAAAAAAACGTATACTGGAAATGCTTATGATGACAAGTTATTACTGGAAAAACTCGCATATGATGGTTTGAAATTCCGGTATGGAACACAAAACAAAACAGCCATTGAACGGGTAAATAAAGAATTGGAAATTATTCAAAACCTGGGTTTTTGCGCCTACTTTCTAATAACGGCCGATATTATCCGCTATTCCATGCAAAGGGGGTATTACCATGTTGGCAGGGGGAGTGGCGCAAACAGCGTAGTGGCATATTGTTTAAGAATTACTGATGTCTGCCCCATTGAACTGGATTTGTATTTTGAGCGTTTTTTAAACCCAAAAAGAAAATCGCCTCCTGATTTTGACATTGATTACAGCTGGCAGGAACGGGATGATGTAATTGATTACATATTTAAGCGCTATGGGAGAAAACACACTGCCTTATTGGGTGCCATGTCCACTTTTAAAGATCGTTCCATTATCCGGGAAATGGGGAAGGTATACGGATTGCCCAAAGAAGACATTGATCGACTGATAAAATATCCAGCTTCGCCCTTAAACCAAAATGATATTTGCACTGATGTTCTCTCACATTATTCTGCAATAGAAGATTTCCCCAATATGCGTACCATTCATTCCTGCGGCATTCTTATTTCTGAAGAACCAATTACCTGTTATACTGCCCTGGATCTGCCCCCCAAGGGTTTTCAAACTACACAATTCGATATGCACCAGGCAGAAGATATAGGCTTTGAAAAACTGGATATTCTAAGCCAGCGGGGCATTGGCCATATTAAGGATGCTGCCGAAATTATTTTTAAAAACAGGGGGATAAAAGTAGATATACATGATATTCAAAAGTTCAAAACAGACGAAAAAGTAAGGCTGCAATTAAAATCAGGAGATACCATTGGCTGCTTTTACATTGAAAGCCCTGCCATGAGGGGATTATTAAAAAAACTTAAATGCGAGGATTATTTAACCCTGGTGGCTGCAAGTTCCATCATTCGCCCCGGAGTTGCCAAAAGCGGAATGATGAAAGCTTATATTCAGCGTTTTCACGATCCTGCTGCAATTGAATATTTACATCCCGTAATGAAAGATCAGCTCAGGGAAACCTTTGGTGTGATGGTGTTCCAGGAAGACGTTCTAAAAGTAGGCCACCACTTTGGAGGGCTGGATTTAGCAGATGCCGATGTTTTGCGCAGGATGATGAGCGGGAAATCCAGGAATAAAAAACACCTGGAAGAGATTACAGAAAAGTATTTCGTGCATTGCAAAGCAATGGGATATTCCCCTCAATTAAGCAAAGAAGTTTGGAGACAGATAGAATCCTTTGCCGGGTATAGTTTTAGCAAAGCACACTCTGCCAGCTATGCTGTGGAAAGCTATCAAAGCCTATATTTAAAAACATATTTCCCTTTAGAGTTTATGGTTGCGGTAATAAACAATTTCGGGGGCTTTTACCCAACAAAAATTTACATCAATGAAACAAAAAAAGCAGGCGGAACGCTTCACCTTCCTTGCGTAAACCGCAGTAGCTATTTAACTTCCCTTAAGGGCACTGATGTTTTCCTGGGATTTATTCACATTAAATCTATGGAACAAACAAGTGCCAATACCATTGAAAGGGAAAGGAAAAACAAGGGAAAGTATAAAGATTTGGAAGATTTTATTTTACGAACAAACATTGGAATTGAATCCTTGCGCACGCTCATACGCATGAATGCCCTGCGTTTTACCGGGCAGAATAAAAGACAATTGCTCTGGGAGGCATACATGTTGTTTGATAAAGAAAAAACCAAACAGGCTGCCTCTTCCATTGCTATGTTCGAAGTTGCTGTTCCCCACTGGGAAATCCCTGAATTAACGGTTAACAAAATAAGCGATGCCTATGATGAACTGGAATTGCTTGAATTCCCTGTCACGCTCTCTGCCTTTGATTTGTTAAAGTCTGATTTCAGGGGCGAATGTAAGGCAAAGGAACTTTTGGAACACATTGGTAAAACAGTAAGAATGGTTGGCAATTACGTTACCTACAAAGGCGTAAGAACCATCCGGGGAGATTTAATGGCCTTCGGAACTTTCCTGGACGAGCAGGGCAACTTCTTTGACACCACACACTTTCCACCGAGTTTGAAAAATTACCCCTTTACAGGCAGTGGCGTTTACTTGATTTTGGGAAGAGTAGTTCAGGAGTTTGGCTTTCCAAGCATAGAGGTTGAGAAAATGGCAAGGATGGGATATGTGAAGAATCCTATTTCTGAATAATGGTTGAAAACTACGCCAAGCTACAATCGGTTGAGTTGAAAACTTTACCAGGCCTCCATCAGCTGAATTCAAAGGCAGGCCTAAAAAAAACGTAACTGAATCGTTTGAAAATACTAAACGGATATTATGCAAGTTTCCTTTAATAACAACAGATACAAAGAGAAATAGTGCAAACTTTTTTTTTTAAAAAATCATATCCATATGAAAAAAATAAAATTCATTTTAGTAACTGCAGCAATTGCTCTATTTTTAGCATTGAATGCTTGTGTTAATGTGCTTCAAAAAACACCAGACACTTGCACACAATTCCAGAAAGACTGGACTAAAAAAAGAATACTGGAACATGTACAAAACTGGCCTAAAACAGCAAGCAAAGCGGCAAAAACTATGGTTGAAAAATATGGACTTCCTGATGAAATAACAGAATATCGTTTAATTTGGCACAACAAGGGTGATTTTAAAGAGACAATTGTATTTAGGGAAGAGGTAAACAATAATTTCCCATTCCCACATAAGGCTGTATTGGAACAATCAATTAACTACACTGTTCCAATGGATAAATTAGCTGATATTTCAAAATACAGCGGGAATATTGTTGTTGACAGAACAAAAGGAAAAATTTCTGCAAGATGCGACAATGAATACATGAATTATTTAACATTAAATCTTGCCCACGAAATTGCAATTGGAGAAAGAACAGTAGAGGACGCAAGAGAATTTCTTGCCACTAATGTTATTGCTTATTTATCGGGAGATACATCCTTGTTTATGCATGATTTTTTATTTACTCCGCCTTTAAAAACAGGAGATGCAGATGAGGCAATTATAGATGATGAAATAGTGAAGGAAATTCTTGATCAGAAGTAGTTTGCACAAATTTTCTAAAACCAGAAGGGGATTTTTTATAAAATTTATCAATATTCCGTGTAAATTGTGTTACCATTTTTAACATATTAATAGCCCCAAAGGGTGGGGTGACATCTTCAAACGAGGGGCAACGCCCTTCGCCCATGAAATGGCGTAATATCTATTCCCAAACAACATTATATTAATAAGATAGATATAGTAGCAACTTAATTTTAAATAAGAATAGCAGAAGTATAAGTAAAAATGACAACCAACACCATCGTATCTAAAGTTTGGTCTTTTTGTAATCCCCTGAGCGATGTTAGCCTTACGAAGAGCCATTTCTTTCCTAATAGGATTAAGGCTAATTTCTTTCCTTATCAGAAATGAAAGTAAAATGATGTGTGTTTTTAGTGAATGTTTAAGAAAACATTTTACTACTTTCGATAAAAAAACACCCCATGAAAAGCTATTTATTTGCATTTTTCTTCTTAATTTCTTTACATGCCTACTCACAAAACAAACAACAAATTGAATATTTAAAAACCTTTAGCAAGGCTTATGGATATGTAAAATATTTTCATCCAAGTGATGAAGCTTCTGAAATTGAATGGGGAAAATATGCTATTTATGGGGCAAAGGAAGTAGAGAAATGTTCAACAAAAGAAGAACTTTTGCTTTGCCTTAATAAATTATTTTTGCCCATTGCTCCCACAATTAAATTTTATGATTCTTCAATTAAAACAGATTTTGATCCCACTTCTGTAACACCCATCAACATTGCTGGTTATAAACAAACCTATTGGCAGCATAATGGGGTAAGTACTGATATGGAATACCAACAAGGAATATATAAAAGCATAAGGGTAAATAAATCACCCAAATCTTCGGGAAAAAATTTGTTCAAATCAAATCCTTTATTTGAACAAGCAATCAATAAAGATATAGGAAGCGGAATTTCCTGTATTGTTCCAATGACTTTATATTTTAATAAAAAGGGTAGTTATCCAATTTCAGATGGGGAGAAGAAAAAAGAGTTGGACCTTGCATTGCAAAATGTTGAAATAAATCCTGAAAAATTGGAATTGAGGCATGGAAATACAATAAATGTATGGAATGTGTTTCAACATTTCTATCCTTACTTTAATGTAGTGGATGTAAACTGGGAAAAAGAACTGCATACGGCATTGGAAAAATGTTATTCCAACAAAACAGCAACAGATTTTCTTCATACTTTACAGGAGTTTACCGCACCCTTACAAGACGGGCATATTCGGGTAAAAGGTGGATTGCCAGGTATTTTCAGGTTACCTGTTTCCTGGGAATGGATTGAAAACAAACTGGTAATTACAAAGGTGAGAAATGAAGATCTTGATATTAAACCGGGAGACATTGTATCTAAAATAAATGACCAAACTCCTGAAGAATTTTTCAAGCCTATTGAAAATCGTATTTCCGCTTCTACAAAGGGAAGACTTGATTTTATTGCAAAACATACTTCAGTAACCGGTTATAAAGACACAGAAATGCAAATTGAAGTAAATGGTAGAATTTTAATTTTAAAACATGAGGAAGACTTATCTTTAATACAACAACCAAAAAATCCAGAGGAATATAAAGTTATTGAAGAGAGCATAATTTATTTAAACATCAATTACATAACATCGGGTACGATAAATAAAATAATGCCTGAACTCTTAAAAGCACAAGCAATTATTTGTGATTTAAGAGGTTACCCTAACAGCAACCATGATTTTATTTCTCATCTATTAAAATCGGATGATACAACAAAAGCCTGGATGCTGGTGCCACAAATTATTTATCCTAACCAAGAAAAAAACATTGGTTATAGTCAACACGGATGGGGACTCAAGGCAAAGAAGCCGTATTTGGGTGGAAAAGTCATTTTCATAATTGATGCACAAGCTATAAGCTACGCTGAAAGCTATATGGCTTACATTGAAGGATACAAACTTGCAACAATTGTTGGTCAGCCAACCGCAGGGACTAATGGCAATGTTAATCCTTTTAAACTTCCTGGAGATTACAAAATTTCATGGACAGGAATGAAGGTAGTGAAACACAATGGTAGCCAATTGCATGGAATCGGAATTTTACCAGATGTATATGTTTACAAAACCATTAGCGGAATTGCACAAGGAAAGGATGAGTTTCTTGATAAAGCAATTGAAATTGCAAAGGAAAAAATTATCACCAATTAATTCCAATGAATCTAAATTCGGTTTTTAATTAAATTACGTTTCATCAGGTGTATGCCTGGGCTTAAGAACCCATCATTCTTAATAACAGTTCCTAACCAAATAGTAATGAATAAAATTTACTATATAAGGGAACAAAAAGTGATGTTAGATAGTGATTTAGCTGAATAAAACACAGTTGTTTCAACTTTTTATGATCTTTACTAAAGGACATCCCAAAGAAAGATGGCAAAAAAAAGCATTATGATTTTGTTCTTCTTAGCCTTCGCTATAATAAAGGACATTGAATGCAAAGATTTTGCTTGCTGCAAGGGTAGCTGCTTAGTGCGTTCGGGGGTATCTTGATATCCAAACCACCCCTACATAGTTCTATAAAAAAAGAACCAGAAGACAGAAATGTTTTTTTGGAGGAGTAATTAATTCTTAAAGTCAATGTTTTCATCCGTATTTATTCTACCCTTTGTCCTTCTTTCAATAATGGATAAATCTCCTGTTGCTTCAAAAATTATCATTTCAATGTTATCTAATGAGGTCAAGCCTTTTAATCTACCGGCATTATAAATCTCCTCCACTGTAATTCTTTGCTCCTTCATTACTTTGTGCAAAAACTCTCCCTGGTAAAAAACCAAAGTAGGGCTGCTTGTTATAAAAAATTTGAACTTACTGATTCGCACAGATAACCATGTCATTAAAAACTGAAGGAAGATCAATAAAGATAAAGAGATAACGCCCTCTGCAAGAGTAACATTTTTGTTTAAGGAAAGTGTGGCCAAACAAGAACCAAGGGCAATAGTAATTACAAAATCAAAAGCATTCATCTTGGATAATGTTCTCTTTCCTGAAACTCTTAAAAGTATAACTATAGAAAAATAGCCTAGGGATGTCAGAAGTACAGTCCTTATAATACTATCCCAATTTGAAAAAAAGATATAATCCATAATGGCAATTAAATGACAATCCTTATAAAGGTTCCGGTAATTATCAATAGTGGTTGTTTTGCACCCTTACTCTTCACCATTATGAAGATAACAGAAAGCTTAGACTTTTCAAATAGCATCCAATTACTTCTCCTAATCCTTTATCCGCAATGACTTTGGATCTGCGGAAGATGAATTCTATACTTGCACTAATGCAAGATGAATAGTCTATTTAGAATGGACAACAATATTTTATAACCGGATTATATTAACAAAATTGAAGAGAAATAAATCCTAAAAAAAATTGGCCCTCTAGTTCTTTTTTATGGAACTATCAAGGCAGGAATTAGCCATTGGATTAATGCATATTTTTGATGCTATGTTTCTAGTGAATAGGGCAACTTTGTTTTTATCCTCCGGTTCCTCAAATAGAATTGAAGAGTTAGGGGGCATAAAATTGCTAAAAAATAAAGGTTTAATTTTGTAAATGATATTTTAATCAAACAAGGAAAATTTAAAAGCATGCAAATTAAAAACATCTTAATTACCGGAGCGGGAAGCGGTATTGGAAGGGAAACTGCCATTGCCCTGGCAAAAAAAGGACATAGGGTTATTGCAACAACCCATAAGCTATCTCAAGCCCATGAGCTTAAAGATTGGTGTGAGAAAAACAATATCTCTCTTGAAGCTTTCCAGCTTGATGTTACTATTCCCAAGGACAGGGAAAAGATTTTAACTTATGATCTGGATGTACTAATAAATAACGCAGGAATGGGAGAATCGGGCTCTCTTGCAGAAATACCGGTTGATAAAATCCGTAATAATTTTGAAGTAAATGTATTCTCACCCATAGCACTTTCTCAACTTTGTCTAAAGCATATGATGAAAAAGGACAAAGGGAGCATTCTATTCATTGGCTCTTTGGCAGGGCGTGTTGCGATGCCTTTTCTGGGCTCATATTCTATGACCAAGTTTGCCCTTGCCGGTGGCATTGATTCTTTTAGGCAAGAAATGAGAAAAATCACTAAGAATGTGCATGTCTCCATAATAGAGCCGGGAGCATACCATACCGGCTTCAACCAAAAAAACGTGGCTAAAAAATTTGAATGGATGAATGAGCAATCTTACTTTTATAAGATCAGCGAGAAAATCAAAAGGGAAGAACAACTGGCATTTAAAATTTTAGAGCATAAATCCTTGCAAAGCATTGTGAAAAAAATTGTAAAGGCAAGCGAAGCAAAAAATCCTGCATTTCGTTATTCTGCACCATTTTGGCAGGCAGCAGGAGTTTATTTGTTAAGGGTGTTTGGCAAGTAAGAAATTTTAACTCCCGCTGATGACCATTCAAGAATTTGCTTTATCTATTTTTATAATTGGAAATAAAAAACACAAAAACTCTGACCTTGAAACCCAAAACTGTTTTCTTAATTGACGAACTAGGAGCTGTTTTAACAGCTATTCTCCTGATGACAATAAGGACTTACAATGAATATTTTGGAATGCCTAGAAAGACACTGACAATACTTTCAATAGTAGCATTGATTTTTGCAATTTATTCATTCTCTTGTTTTTTGTTTTCACACAATAACTCACAAAAACTTTTAAGACCTATTATTGTGGCAAATTTGACCTACTGTATTTTGACACTAGGCCTCGTAATCTATTTTTATAATAGACTTACAATTCTCGGTTTAGCATACTTTACTGGAGAAATTTTAATAATATGTGGACTTGTTCACATTGAACTAAAAACCTTAAAAGAAAGTATCAATTATTAGTTGATGACTTTAATCGAAAGTTTTATTCAAGCGGATGAAAAAACACTAGCTTCAACATTCTTAGAAGCAAGCTGGCAACTTGGGGCTATTGAAAAAGTCCGTACTTTCTACTATCTTTCAAGCGTAGCAGACAGGAAGGATAATGTAATCGACAACTTGACCTATGCAGAAAAAACTAAGCAACCAGCCTTAAATATTAATTTGAAAAGTCAGAATTTTCTAAATACTTTAGCTGCTCTAAATGGAAAAAAATCAGTGTTATGATTACACTAAATTTTTTTAGATATCTCTCAGAAAAACTGGAATCAGAAAAACTGGAAATAAATCATTCTCCGTAAATTATCAATACTCAATAAATCCTTATTGATTTCACAGAGGATGAAAATGTTCTGAAATAACCTAGTGCTTCACCTGTTAAATTACTGGTTGTGGGATATTGAGGAACACCTGAAAAGGCTCCCGGGCCTGGATTGTTAATCACTTCATTTAAGGATTTATAATAATCAAAAGCATTCTTGTCGATTGAAATTAATTCAACTGTGGCAATACCGGAATTAAAATGACAAAAAGGAATCTCAATACCAAAATTATTTCCATCAAAAAAATCATCATTTACCACAAAAAAATTATCACTACCGTGATTATATTCAACGCTTGTTCCACTTGCTTTTACCAGGTAAAAATTCCTTTCATTTGAGGGGTCCTTAAAAAAGAAGGTAACATAATTACCTTGCCTGGTTCCCAAAGTCCTTTCTTTTTCCCGGTACGAAAGATATTGTATTTGAACCGGCTCAGTCATTTGTGATCCTGCTGAAATTGTTTCCCCATCGCTTTTTACTGTTAACTGATAACTATTTCCTGGAATCCCCTTTATTTCAGAAGTAACGTAAGTTCCAGAACTAACTTCAAGGAGTAATTCATTTTTTCCCATATTGTCTGAAACACTAACTTCTGCACCTGTTATGCTTTGAAAATTATTATCTCCAAAATAACTTCCTGTTCTGCTTAACCTAATGGTATCTGCTGTATGTTGGTTTGAAATGCCGCCTTCCACTATTATTTTAGAATTTTCCTCATTCAAATCAACCTCTATTACCTTTTCACAGGAAACAACAGCAATTACAAGAAAAACTAAACCCGGAATAAAAATGATATTTTTAAATTGTTTTTTCATATACATTCAACTTGATTTTAATTGTTATCCAAATTTACCGGGAGCCTTGTTATGTTCATTCCTATATGTGAAGGTTTTGAACATGGATTGTGAATATTTAAAATTTAAAATTCCAGGTTACTGAAGGAACAATTCTGAATAATGCCACACGAACTGCTTCTTGTTGACCGGGTTTTGTTTCACTTTCTCTGAAATTTATCATATATGGATTCTCCCTTCCATACACATTGAATAGGGAGAAGTTCCAACTGGACTGAAACTTTTTTTCTGAATTATTCGGCTCATAAGTAGCTGAAAGATCCATTCTATGGTATGGCTCTAGTCTATATGCATTGCGTTGAGTATAAAAACTAATCACACGACCTTCGTATTCATACTTACCAACAGGGAATGTAACTGGATTGCCTGTTGCATAAATCCAGGTACCCGATATATTCCAGTTGGTGCTAATTTGATAACCAAGCATAATATTTAAATCATGGGTTCTGTCATACCTTTGAGGATATGGATTGTTGTTGTTAATTCCTTCAATTTGTCTCATGGAGCGTGAAAGGGTATAGCCTATCCAACCATTCACTGCACCCACCTTCTTCCTTACAAAAAATTCAATACCATAAGCCCAGCCCTTGCCAAAAAGCAATTCGGTTTCAATGGTTGGGTTAAACAAAATATTGGCCCCGTTCTTATAATCAACAATGTTTTGCATGGTTTTATAATAAACCTCCACCGAAGTTTCAAACATATTGTCCTTGAAATTCCTGAAATATCCTGAAGATATTTGATTACCTATTTGTGGTTGCAACACATCACTCACGGGTATCCATAAATCAGTAGGGCTTCCGGAACTTGTATTGGATAAAAGGTGCATGTATTGGCGTGTACGGTTATAGGCAGTTTTAACAGAGCTTTTTTCTGAAAGCATGTAAGTGAAAGATATTCTAGGCTCTAATCCTCCGTATGAACTGTAAACATGATCTGATCCATAACTTGTGGTGTCTATAACCCTTTCAACTGCTTCATCAAAAGTATAAACATCACCAGGGCCTTTTAGTTTAAATAAGGAATACCTAAGGCCATAATTTACGGATAATCTGGGACTTATTACCTGTTCATTGTGAATATATGCAGCACTTTCAATAGCAAAGCGCGAGGGCACTTTAAGATCTTCTATCTCCGAACTAGTAGTGCTGAAGGAAGGAAGTGAAAAATCATGAAAAATAGAGCTCAAACCAAACTTGATTTGATTGTTTTCATTTTTATACCAATCCCAATCCACTTTTAAATTGTAATCTTTTATTCCTGATTTTAAATTCACATCCGTGTCATCTACAAAAAGATCAAAACTATAGGCATAATTGCTGTAAATCAAGGAAGTGTTCATAATCAGTTTTTCATTGTGAATATGGCTCCATCCCACTGTTCCCGTTGTGTTTCCCCAGTTAAAACCAAACAATTCATTGTACTTAAAAACGTCCTTTCCGTAGTAAGCAGAAATGAAAATCTTGTCTTTATCAGATATTTTCAAATTTGCTTTAAAGTTAAAATCGTAGAAATAAAGGGTTGAATTTTTTATTCTTTCTTCATTGCTCAATCCTAAAAAAATATCTGCATAGGTTCTGCGGGCAGTAAAAACAAAGGAACTTTTATCCTTGATTAATGGTCCTTCAAAGCTAAGCCGGGAGGAAATTAAACCAAGGCCCCCTGAGGTTTCAAATTTTTCCATGTTGCCTTCTCTTTGTTTTACATCAAGAACTGAAGATAATCTGCCTCCATAACTGGCAGGAATGCCTCCTTTGTAAAGCTTAAAATCACTGAGTGCATCAGAATTAAAAACAGAGAAAAAGCCCAGCAAATGAGAGGCATTATAAACAGGGGCATTATCAAGCAGGATAAGATTCTGGTCGGAGCCACCACCCCTTACATACAATCCGGTATTTCCATCTCCTGCTGTTGAAACACCCGGCATAAGAGTAAGGGTCTTTAGTATGTCGGTTTCTCCAAAAATAACCGGAATTGTTTTTATATCAGAAACATTCATTTTAATCACCCCCATATCATTGGATCTTATGTGTTCATCGGCTCTTATTGCGGATACTTCAACTGTTTTTAGCTGTGCAGAGGATTGACCAAGGGTAACATCAATTGTTTCTGCTTGCATTAAATCCAGTGCCATTGCCTGAGGTTCATAACCTATATAACTGTACTTGATCGTATAGCGACCCTCATCTAGTGTGAGGGAATAATATCCGTCTAAATCCGCAACCACCCCTGTTTTTAGTTCTTCAATAAATACAGTTGCACCAATGAGTTCTTCCCCCGTTTTTCCATCTTTTATAAAACCACTTATCTTATGCTTATCCTGGGCAAAAATTGATTCAGAAAGAATAATTAAAAAGGCAAAGAAAAATAATCTCATCTGGAATTTTAAATTTTAACTTTAAAAAAGGCTCAACAACCTGTAATAGGCATGTTCAGAGGTATTGCTAAAGACTAACTTAAAGTTTTAGTATTTATTTTCAGTGAAAGCCATTATCCATTTTCACCTATAATTCCAGAAACAATAGCCCTTTGAAGAGTTTGTTGCTTATAATTCTCAGTAGTGTCCTAATTTATTCACAGTATAAACTTCCACAAAAACTATCAATTTTCTACACTGTTATTAAAAAACAAACTGAACAAATCGAGTGTAAGTTTTTAAATTACAATTAGTTGAACTATAATTTCAATGGATGGTATGTTTTTTCTGATGTAAGAAAAAAACAATTATTATGAAAAAAAACTACATTTTATTCTATCTTTTATTTATCACCCTAAATTCTAATAACCTATTTGCTGCCATAAAAACCTGGACAGGAAACAGCAATAGTAACTGGAACACAACAGAAAACTGGCTTCCTTCAGGTGAACCGGCAAGTGGTGATGATATTATTATTAATTCAATTAATTACACCGGAGCTAAGGCAAATCCAAGCTTCAACAGCACATTTTCCGGGAAAAATATTGAAATTTGGAATTCAGCGGTTTTAACAATTACAGGTGGTACGCTCACTTTTACCGGCACTTTAAAATTAAATGGAAGTAGTACTGCTTCACCCCTAATCGATATAGTAAATGGAACCTTTACTGTAAATGGTACAAGCTCGTGGCTTGGCCATTCTGCGAGTGTTCCTGAATTAAAAATTTCTGAAGGCAAGAGTATATTTAACGGAGAGGTATTGAGCATTTCAGGAGCTGCAAAACTATTAATTACGGTAATAGGTGGGGAACTGCATTTTAATTCAGCGGTTACCTTAAACAATTCTACCGACAGAGTTGAACAATCAAATGGGATAATAACATTAAATAACACCTTTAATTTCGTAAACAAAGGAATTTTCAACTCAACTGGCGGGCTTGCAATTATTAACGGTTCAAATTCAATAAAAAATGGTATTTGGAATTTTTATACTCTAAGAATTAATCCAGGAAAAACCCTTAATCAAAATCAAAATATTTCAATCGGGAAAGATTGGGTAAATCAAGGAATATATTTACACAACAATAAAACGGTAACTTTTAATGGAAACTCACTTCAAACAATAAGCGGGAGTTCAAACCAAAACTTTGGTGGTCTAAGCATTAATAATACTTCTTCAGTGATTCCCCAAATAATTTTAGAAGTGGGAATTACAATAAACAATAATTTAGAACTAATTGCCGGTTGTGTGAACCAAAATGAATCAACCGTTATGATTGGAACCTCTGAAACAAACTTAGGCAGCCTTTCATATACTTCGGGTTGGTTTTATGGAGGGAATTTCAACAGATGGTTTGACCGCTTTAACTTTTCACTAGTGGATCAGAAAAGCCATTTCCCTGTTGGATCTAATGTAGATTACCGGCCCTTCTGGTTTAGAGTAGCCAATTCATCATCAACTGGTGGAACAATAACTGTAAGGCATTATGGTATCTATCCATCAGGAATATTTCTTGCTTCACACACTGATCCAACATGGGGAGTAGCGCCTGGAACACCCATAAAGGCTGTATCAAAATCCTATTGGAATGTATTGTTAAATGGTTTTGCAGGAAATGGAAACTTTGAAATACGATATGGAGGAGAAGGATTTGGAATTAATGAATTAAGTGATATTGGATCCACATTAATCAATTCAGTAGTTGGAATTCATGCTTCATCAACCTCAGCGAATGTTCCTATTGAAGCAAACAGAACCGGATTGCTTGCTGCAAATATTTCAAACAACTTTCATCTTAGCACTGCTAATTTTTTAACCGCTCCCCTCCCGGTTGAACTCTTAACTTTTACAGCTAAGGCCCAGGAAAAAGAAATAAAACTTAATTGGGCTACAGCTTCCGAAACTAATTCTGATTATTTTTTGGTTGAAAGGTCTCAAAACGGCCTGGAATTTCTGGAAGTGGAGAAAGTAAAGGCAGCAGGAAATTATCATGGTTTGAAAGAATACACACTTATTGATGACAATCCACTAAGCGGAGTTTCATACTACCGTTTAAAACAAGTTGATTTCGATGGTACTTTTGACTTTTCAAATTTAGTGGCAGTAAAAATGAACATTAGCGAAAAAACAGTTGCATTTTATCCTAACCCTATTGCTACCGGAGAAAACGGAAGGCTGTTTTTTCAAGGAGAAATAAATGAAGAATTAACAATTACCATTACTGATTTTACAGGAAGTGTCTGTTTTGCAAAAGCCGTGAATCCTGAAAAAAACAATCAATTATTCACTGTTACTATATCTGAAAATTTATCCCCTGGTTTATACCTTTTAACAGCCTCCGGCAAAGATTTTTACACCTATGAAAAGCTCCTGGTAAAATAAGGGAAAATAAAAAAAACAATTTTTTCTATATCAACACACTCCTTTAATAAAACAGCTAATGCAAAACCTACGGAACAGGCCTTATTCCGTAGGTTTTGCATTAGCTGTTTTTAGAATGAATCAAAAGTAAAGTCTACCTTTATACCAAATTCAAATCCTATATGTTACTTATACAATTACTTAATTGTTTTAAACTGTTTTAGTGTGAATTTAAATAAACAGCAAATGAATCAACAATGGATAATAAGCTAAAAGAAAAGAAAGAACACCAAAAAATAAAACTTAAAATTCATCCCCGAAACAAACATCGGGAGCGTTACAATTTCCAGGTTCTTATTTCTACCTGTCCTGAACTTGCTGAATTTATAAGACCAAATGCTTACAAGGACCTATCCATTGATTTTTTTGATCCTAAAGCGGTAAAAATGCTAAATTCAGCTCTGTTGAAACATTATTATGGAATTGATTTTTGGGAGATCCCCACAAATTATCTATGCCCTCCTATACCAGGAAGAGCAGACTATATACATTATATGGCCGATTTATTAGCAAGCATGAACAAGGGTACAATACCCACTGGAAATAAAATAAAATGCCTGGATGTTGGAATGGGAGCAAATTGTATTTACCCAATACTTGGCCATGTGGAATATGGCTGGGCCTTTGTTGGTTCAGACATTGATCCTGTGTCTATTGAATCAGCATCAACAATAATTAAACTCAACCCCTCTTTAAAAGGAAAAGTTGAACTCAGATTACAAAAAAATAAAAACGATATTTTCCAAGGAATTATTCAAAAAGATGAAAAGTTCGATTTTACTCTATGCAATCCACCATTTCATGCTTCAATGGCTGAAAACCAAGCTGCGTCCCTAAGAAAATTAAGCAATTTAAAAAATAAGAAAATTACTAAACCAAGGCTGAATTTTGGTGGACAAAACAATGAATTATGGTGTGAGGGTGGTGAAGAAAGGTTTGTGAGAGATATGATAATTCAGAGTAAAAAAATTTCCAGTTCCTGTTTTTGGTTTTCTACCCTTATTTCTAAAAAAGAAAACCTGAAACTTGCTTATTTTGAACTTGATAAAGCCAAAGCGGTTGAAGTAAAAACAATTGAAATGAGCCAGGGGAATAAAATCAGCCGAATACTTGCCTGGACTTTTCTCTTAAAGGAAGAACAAAAAAAATGGGTGGATTTATTGTGGTAAAGGCTAGTTTGATAAATTAATACAAGCAAATAATAAAACCACAAAACAAAAGATTCAATCCTTAAGAAACTGTTTTGAATTTAATTTTTAATTCTATTAAGCATTAGTCGAATCATTGCTAATTGTATCATAGTTTCACTTGTATCAGTATGATATTCAAAATCTTTACTTAACCTTCTGTAACTTTCAAACCAAGCAAATGTTCGTTCAACTACCCATCGTTTAGGTAAAACAATAAACTGTTTTTCTTTATCAGTACGAAGTACTATTTCAATCGCCCAGCCAAAAAGCTTTTTCACGTATTCAATTAATTCACCTCTATAGCCACCATCGGCAAATATTTTAGTCAAGCGATTGAACCGCCCCCTGAGTTTGTTTATAACATCTTTTGCAGCTTGACTATCATGGATATTTGCAGCATGCACAACTACCACAAGTAAAAGTCCCATAGTGTCCGTAATAATATGCTGTTTGCGTCCTTTTATTTTTTTTCCACCATCCACTCCTCTATAAAGTCCCCCAGAACGCGTTGTTTTCACTGAACGACTATCAATACATGCGGCACTTGGAGACTCCTCTCTTCCGGATTTCTTACGAATGATACCTCTGATACATTCATGAATTTCTTCAATTAATCCATTGTGTTTCCATTTTCGAAAATAAAAATAGACAGTGTTATAAGGGGCAAATTCTTTTGGTAACATACGCCATTGGCAGCCTGTTTTAAGCAAATAAAAGATTGCATCGAGAATATCTCTTAATTTATGTTTGCGTTTTCTATTATCATTCAAAATATTTTCAATAATTTGCCATTGATTTTCGGTTAAGTTGGTTGGATAGGTTTTCATCTTGCTAGAGTTATTTGGTTGATAATCTACAAGAT
>JACCXN010000059.1 GCA_013696965.1 Bacteroidota bacterium
TGGCTATTTCATATGTGTATAATTTGTTTTTTAACTGTCATTTGGTATAGCCAGGTTATATTCATTAGCGTTTGTGAACGGTTCGTGCATGGCTATTTCATAGGTATATAATTTATTCGTTTTTTAATTATTCCTTAAAAGAACTCGTGAATTGCTAAAGCATTTATCTTTTACCTGTTGTATGGTATGAATAGGTTTATTTATTTATTTATTTATTGAATTTTAACGAATAAACCTTCCATATCCAAATTTTATATACATGATTTACATTTTTATTTTTCATTATTATTAATTCAAGGAAATTAATTCCAGTTCCTTCTTGCTGAATATTAAAATCCATCATTAATTTGTTTTTTAGGCCTTTCCCATACAATTTCTAAAGCCTCTTTAGCTCAAAAAAAAGAAGTTAAAATACATTAATAAAAGACTAAAATACTCAGCCAATAATTTTTGTAATTATTTAAATAAAATCTAAAATCTATTAAAATCCTTACTGGGCTTTAATTCAATAAAAAAACACCTATTCAGAATGTTGTTTTCCAAAAAAAAATTACAAAAAATAATTGTTTGTTTTAGATAAATCACTAAATTGCCCCTATAAAAAGCTTATTATTATGAATAAATTCTTACCCTTGGTATTTGCTCTCTGTGCATTAATCTTATTTGGATTTACTATGAAAGGCCCTTCCGCTACTTCAAAATTTAAAGAAATCATTATAGGAATTGAAGATGCTCACACCTCAAGAGATGCCATCAATATTAAAAAAGAGCTCAACCTCATCCCTGGTGTACAATATATTGGGTACTGCAATATTTTGAAATGCATTATGGTAAAGATAAATCTGGAGTTGATACAGGATGAAAAGCTGGTATTAGAAAAGGTGCTTGATATGGGCTATAAAGAAGTCCATGTAAAAGAAGGAATAACAGTATTTGAAATAAAAAAAGTGTGCAAGGACAAAATTGAAATAGAGCACGCCTCAGAATGATATTAAACTAATTTCAACCTTAAATTTTAAAGCATGAGGAAAATTTACTTCATCTTTTTAGCTGCTCTTTTATTTTCAGCAGTTAAAACTTCAGCCCAATGCACAGGTGGAACACTAGGAAGTGCTATCACTCCTACTACTGTTTGGCAATCGCAATCTACAGTAGGTGGCAGGTATTATACATTTAATGCTACAGCAGGAAATATTTACTATTTTTCGTATTGCTCTGCGGATGGTGGAAACACTACCTATGATACACAAATAACGATCTTAAACAATACTGGTGGATATGCAAATGGATATAATGATGACTTTTGTGGCGCACAGTCTTACTTAACATGGACGGCTCCTGCGTCAGCAACTTACCGTTGCCTTGTGAATAAATGGAACTGTACAAATCAGAATAACATGGGAACAATGGTCTATAAATTTTCGGGCCCTTTAACTTGTCCTAACTCATTAGGTGCAGGTACAGTTTCGGATGCTTCTCTTCCTTATTCTTCTGGATCAGGCACAACATGCGGCAACGGCAATAACATTAACAGCACAAATGCCAGTGCCTATTGTGGCGCCTCATATTATTATAATGGCGAAGACAAGACATGGATATTTTCCCCTGCAACTACAGGCACAATTACCATTAATTTAACTTCAACAGGCAGCTATACCGGTTTAATGCTTTATCAAGGATGTCCTTTTTCTGTAGGAAGTACTTGCATTGCATTTGCCCAAGATTTTTCCGGCTCAAAGAGCATTTGTGTAAGTGTAACAGCTGGTGTTACTTATTATCTTATTCTTGATTCATGGCCATCACCCACTTGCAATCCATTTTCAAACCTTACCATTAGTGCCCCCGGGGGAGCATTAGCAGGCTCAACTTGTGCAAATGCACCAACCATTACCCTTCCTTATTCTGCTACTGGTCATAGCACTGCATGCTACGGAAATAATTATAATAATTCCAGTACCGGGTCCTGTATGTCCTTATATGAATCAGGCGAAGACAGAGTTTATAAATATGAAGCAACAGGAGCCCAATGTATTGGGATAACTTTGAGTAACCAGTCCACCTCCTATACAGGCTTCCAGGTGTATAATGGATGCCCGGGAACAGCCGGAACTACTTGTGTAGGGAGTTTTGGAGGAAGTATACCATTAACCGGAACTGTTACTTTACCCGGAGCAGGTACTTATTATATTATTGTAGATACCTGGGCTTCCCCTTCAAGTGCTTCCTACTCGATTTCAATACAATCTTATGGTTCAGGTCCAACAAATGATCTTCCATGTAATGCAACTAACATTCCTTTGGGTTCTACATTAACAGACGATAATAATTGCTCAGGCGGTGGTGGAGAGCCAGCAACTCCTTCTTGTTGGTGGGCTGGAAATTTAAATACAATTTGGTATAGCGTTGTTTGCCCGGCCTCTGGTCAATTAAGAATAAAAACACAGGCTGGTACTCTTACCAATACACAAATAGCAGTATACTCAGGTTCATGCGGCTCTCTGACCATGGTTACAGGTGGATGTAATGATGATGCAAGTTCTTGCGGAGGTTATGTTTACTATTCCGAACTACTTCTTAGTACACTTACTCCCGGGGCCACTTATTTCATCAGAGTGGATGGGTACGGCAATGCTGTTGGCACATTTACAATTACTGCTACTGATGGCAACATTTCTCCGCCTCAAGGAAACCAGGATTGCGGAGGAGCTATTGCAGTTTGCGGAACAATTATAAATGAACCAGCGGGATTTCTAGGTTGTGGAGGAGTCCAGGATGTACCCACTTCGGGGAGCATACCTGGCAATCCAAGTACAAATGTCAACTCAGCTAATAGTGGTTGTATGCTATCGGGTGAACTTAACACAGTATGGTACCATATTACCATAGGAAGCAATGGGAGTTTGAACTGGACACTAAGTCCCAATACCAACGGGTTTTGGGACTGGAATTTATATCCCCTTAATCCATTGTACACATGTTCTGATATTTCGAATAACCTGGTGGCTCCCGTAAGATGCAACTGGAATGGAAGTTCGACCAGTTCAACAGGGATGCAGCAACCAATACCGGTCGGAGCGAGTGCAAGTAATTTCGAAGCTCCCCTAAACGTAACAGCAGGACAATCATATATGCTTGTTATGTCGAATTTTAGTGGTACTACTGCAGGTTACACACTTGATTTTTCAGGTTCAACCGCTGCTTTTGCCACACCATCCTCAATAACCTGGACAGGCAGTTCTAGTTCTTCCTGGACCACATCCTCTAACTGGGGCGGATGTTCTACTCCATCCTGTTCTGTGAATTGCAGTGTACCAGTGGGGACCAATCAGCCGGTAATATCCACAAATACTACAGTAAAGGATATAACTATTATGCCTGGTGCCACCCTTACTATTAATCCAGGTATTACGCTTACTGTTTGCGGAAACTTCGTAAATAACGGAACACTAGCAATCTCCCCCACTTCCACCATTTTATTTAACAATGGCACTGTCAACCAAACTATTTCAGGGAATCTAACAGGTACAAATTCTTTGGGAAATTTTACAGTTACTAAAGCTGGGGGTACAGTTACATTCCTTAGTGATATTGACATTGCTGGTAATTTTACTACATCTACAAACACTAGTGTAGTTAATGCCAACAGCCGTTATATTTCAGTAAAAGGTAACTTTACCAACGCAGCTGCAGGAACTACCTTTACCAACGTGGGCAGTGGAACTCTAAGTTTTAATGGAGCAACCGCTCAGACTTATTCCCCAGGAGGTGCTCTTACCCTTAATAATGTTATAATGCAACATACAGGCACTGGTGTTACACTCTCAGGAAATCACATGATCCTTGGAACATCAGGGAATCTTACCCTAACACAAGGAAAAATCATTACAGGAGCAAATGAAGTGAGAGTAAATAACATCGCCTCTGCTTCTGTTACACAGGGAAATACAACTAGCTACGTGGAAGGCAATCTAAGAAGGTGGATCAATGTAACTGGAAGTTATGATTTTCCCGTAGGCCATGCTACTAAAGGATACCAAAGAGCAAACATCAACTTTACACTAGCAACTACCATTAACAATCTTTTGGCTAGCTTTGCTCCATATGGAACTGTTCCGGCTGCACTTAATTCTTCTGAATGTGGGGTAACATATAATAGTCCTGCTCTTGATAACGGACGTTGGACCATCAATGCTTACAATTCATCCTTAACTCAGATTACAGGTACAGGAAATTATACAGCAACCCTTTATAACTTGAATTACACAAATGCTATAGGAGCAGGCGGATGGACCGTTATGAAAGATCCTGGAACAGGATGGGGACTAAATGGAACATGCAGTCCTAGCCCAGTAACGGCTGTTGTCAGAACTGGAATGGGCGGATTCTCCAACTTCGGAACTGCTCAGGCCTCCTCTCCACTTCCCATTACTCTTATCTCATTTGAAGGTAAAAATTCAGGCAAAATGAACAAACTTTATTGGATTACAGCTTCTGAACAGAATAATGATTTCTTTACGGTTGAACATTCCTCAGATGGTGAGAATTTTGAAGATATCGTAAGAGTTAAAGGAGCAGGAAACAGCTCAAACACCAAAAAATACGAAGCAATAGATGAGAATCCTTTCAATGGAATTACCTATTATCGTCTAAAACAAACAGACTTTAATTCTGATTTTACCTATTCTCAAATCATTGCCCTTCATAATCATTTTGATGAAATTAACGTATTCAATGTGCGGCCTAACCCAACTCAAAATGAGTTATACTTTGATTTCAACACACCGGTTGAAGGAAAAATAACAACGGAAATAACCGACAACATGGGAAGAAAAATTTATTATGCTGAACCAGAGGTTAGAAAAGGGAAAAATAGCATTCTCATTCCTATGAATTCGTTTGAACCTGGCATTTATTCGCTAAAAGTAACCTTCCCTGAATCAGATTACATCAAAATATTGAAAATAGTTAAAAATTAAATGGAATTCTTATTGCAATTTTTCAGGAGTTAAGTAATGATTATCTTAACTCCTTTTAATTATTTCTATTGGTATTTGAGGCCATAATTTACAATTACAGAAATCTTAAGGGAAAAAGCGGTTCATATTTTTGCTGACAACTTAGGCATGAGGGAAGAGTTGAGGGAATGCTTCATGTGTTTGTGGTGTAAGCTGTGCCTTACTTTCTGTAGAAAAGCATTACTATTCTTACCATGTCGGATATTTGGGAAAGTCCAGATTGTTTTATAATTATTGGAAGCATAGTTATCTGAATTCTCAATATTGAAATCTTTTAAAGAAATTTTCCGGTAATAAGTTTTCAATAGATATGAGCACATATGCTCCAGGATTGTATTTTATTGAAGTAAACCAAAACCTTGAATTGAGCAGGATGAAAGTGATGAAGAATTATTAGATGAGAATTTCCTATCTGCTTTAATCAAGCAACTAAGGCAAAAGCATTTTAATTTTAATTAAAAAAATCAAACGAAATTTGAAAAATAGTATTGATTGCGTTTCATCCAATAACACATATTTCAGAATACCTGCTGGTAAAAGTAGACAGCACAAGAGAGCCCTATTGGGAGAAGTATTATAAAAATGACAAATACTTATTCCTCAACCAGGTGCTGGCCACCAGCGATGGTGGTTGCCTGATGAATGGGGTAAGTTATGATAAAGAAAAAGCCATAGAAGAGGAACTGGATATTTACATCATTAAAGTAAACAATGATGGAGATGATCCAACTACTATAAAAGAAGCCAAACAAAAAATAATTTTAAAGTTTATCCCAACCCGTTCAATAATTCTTTTACCATTGTTTCAGAAGAAACTGCTCCATCTGTTTTTCAACTTTACAATCATTCCGGAGCAGTGATACTGGAGGAAAAAATTCAATCAGAAAGGCAAACAATTGATGCTGCTTTTCTTCCGGCAGGAATGTATTTTTACAGGCTTACAAATGAAAATGGGAAAGCAGTTACAGGGAAATTGCTGAAGAATTAGATGAAAATTGTTTTAATGGTTTGACCAAAACAATTTACGTTATACCAGCATGTTGATATCTAAAATTACACAATATTATTGTGAAATTCGGTTTTAAGATTATTATTGAATCAAAAACCCCTTTGGCAATTTCGTTAAATGGGTTTTTGATTTTATCATTTTAAGAGAATAAAAAAAGCGGACTCCATTAAAGTAGTTCCGCCTTTTTTGGGAATTATAATTATAATTTAAACCGCTTTTTTAACCGCTACAGCAGTGAGTCCCTTTTTTTCCAATTTAACCTCAAAGGTCACCTTGTCATTTTCTTTTACCTCGTCTATCAAACCATTCACATGAACAAACACGCTTTCCTGGGTCTTTAGATCCTTTATAAAACCATAACCTTTGGAATCATTGAAATGCGTAACCACTCCGTTTCTAACAAGTTCTTCTATTTCTATTTCGCGCTTTGGAACACCTATTTCTATGTCTTCTTTTTTAATTACTCTGCGTTTGCTTGGATCTGGGGGGGTTGAGGTTATGTTTCCATATTCATCAACATAAGCAAGCATATTATCAAGAGAGCTACTCTCTTTTGGATTGTCTTTCTTTTCCAGTTTTTTTGTCTCTTTGTCTTTTCTCTTCTTCTCTTTTTTCTTCGCTATTTCTTTTTTATTCCATGTTTCTTGTGATCTGGCCATAGTTTTTTTTGTGCAGTTTATGTTTTGTTGTTAATGGTTTTTTTAAATTTCAAATTAGAAGAAAGAAATTTAATCCAAAACCAGTTTTATATAGGTGCAAATTTACACTAATTCTTAGTACTATAACATTTGGCTTTGAAAATATATCTTCTTAATTCCCAATCATTGATTAACAACGTACAGCGATGCTTTTTATTAGAAAATAAGACTGGAGGTTTTAATTAATCTTCTTTCTAGCTTTGGGAAAAAGAAAAAAACTGTTCTTGCTATTTTTTTTTCTTCAGGGGTTCCAAAAGATATTCCAATCCATTCATTTTTATTTCATAAATAGTCACCAAAAGCATTCCAAGCTTGCCCTGTGGAAAGCCCTTGCGTTGAAACCATTCAAGATAGGATACAGGCAAATTACACAACAAGGTGCCTTTGTATTTGCCAAAAGGCATTTGCATACTAACCAATTGCAGGAGTAACTGAGGATCGGGTCCCAATGTCGTTTTTTTTATTAATGTAAATCAAAGGTGCATATTTTTTCAATAAAAAAAGCCCTGGAAAATTTGAGGCCACTGAAAAAGCTAATCCCGAAGGGATGATACAAATATAGATTAATATTTTTAATTCCAGTTCAACCCCAGAGGGGTGAAATTATTGATTGTTTATTTTTATAACACCCCTTCGGGGGTTTTGGTTTTAATTGTTGTTATTTTCTGTAATCCTGTCACCCTTCGGGGTTAGCTTTTTCAGTGGCCTCCTTTTTGGGGAGGCCTCTGAAAAAGCCTTTTTAATTAAAAAAAATAAAAAAGGGAGTAGATAAACTTGCGATTCTACTCCCTTTTATTAACATTTAAGTCTTAAAAAGACTTTTTTAGTGGCCTCAAAATTTCCGGGGCTTTTTTAAAAATGTTTTCCAGCTTATTTCTTTGCCGGCTTCCAATCTACAAGTGCTTTTTCAACAGCTTCTTTGTAAAAAAAACCTGCAGGGTTTTTATCGCCAAGTTCTTTGGCTTTTTGGGCCGATGCAAAAGCTTCTTTGCTTTGTTTTTTCTCAGCATGTATTTGTGCTTTTATCCAATGGCTGTACCATTGATCAGGGCTAATGGCAATAGATTGGTTTATCCACGTCAGTGCCTTATCAAGGTCTTTTTTGTTGGTAAGCATATAGTTTGCGGCATTGGTATAATTTCTCCAACTTGCATTTAAAGAGTTGTTGATGTTTTTTAATGCCTGTTCATCAGTTGCTGTTGTAAAAGGAACATCAATTTTCAATTTCTCCCATTCAAGGCTGATGTTTCCACCAGTATTTGAAAAATCGGAAATCAAAAATGTAAGTCTTTCACGGTTTGGGGAAACTTGTGGTTTTACTTTTAAGCGCACAACATCCTTGTCAATGGAATAGCCATCAGTTCCTCTTAATTCAGAATCACTGTTGATAATAACTGTCCATTCTTCTTTTTCTGGAATAGTCAAAAATGCATAACTTCCTGCAGCAACTGCTTTTCCACCAATGGTAACTTCCTTGCTAAATGTGATTTTACTTGCCATATTAGCACCAGTACGCCACATTTCGCTATAAGGAACAAGATCACCCCATATTACCCTTTTATTGACTGCTGGACTACTGTAATCAATGGTTACATCTGTTAAACCAACAGTTTGTTTAACCATTGCCTTAGGGCTTGGTTGAGGAAGATCAAGTTGGGCGAAAACAGGTTGAACCAATAAAGCTCCGGCTGAAATAATAAAAGTTGCAAATAATTTTTTCATCTTAAATAAAAGTTTTAAAAAGGTTAGTAAAAGCTTCAAGATTCTAGTCTGTGCGGCTCTTGTTAATTTATTTTGAGGGGTGAAGATAGAAATACTTTAAAGAACCACAATAATATGCGGGTACTTTTGTATTCATAAAACTCCCTGAAAATTATCTTTATTCCTCTAACAGCGATAAATGCCTTCTTTTCTTATTTATAATTACTTTTGGAAAATATATTAA
This sequence comes from Bacteroidota bacterium, assembly GCA_013696965.1. NCBI lineage: Bacteria > Pseudomonadati > Bacteroidota > Bacteroidota bacterium. Next base: position 8,668 of record JACCXN010000059.1, read on the forward strand.
CATTGGGCATTATGTATACTTACGAATCATTAAGAAATTTTATTCTCACAGTATTTAAAAATATGGGATGTTCTGATGCTGATGCCTCTTTGGCTTCAGATGTGTTAATTTCAGCAGATTTGCGTGGTGTTGATTCCCATGGGATAGCCCGTTTGATTGGATATCACAGACTTTGGGAGGCATCCAGAATAAATTCAAAACCACAGATCACTACCGTTCATGAAACCCTCAGTACTGCTACCATTGATGGAGATGCAGGATTGGGACTTGTTGTGGGACCGGTGGCCATGCAAAAAGCCATTGAAAAAGCAAAAAATGTTGGAACAGGTTGGGTTGCGGTAAGAAATTCAAACCATTTTGGAATTGCTGGCTTTCATTCCATGATGGCCCTTGAACATGATATGATAGGTATTGCCTTAACCAATGCCAGCCCTCTTGTTGCTCCCACATTTTCTACAAAAAGAATGTTGGGTACAAATCCAATTTCAGTTTCTGTACCTGCCGGCCAGCAGCCTGCATTTGTGCTCGACATGGCCACAACAACCGCTGCTAACGGGAAACTGGAAATTCTGCAAAGAAAAAAAATGCTTGCACCAAATGGATGGATTCAGGATTCTAAGGGAAATACTACAACAAGCCCCGATGGAGTGAAAGATGGGGGCGCTTTGCTTCCCCTGGGTGGAGATAGAGAACATGGTAGCCATAAAGGATATGGACTTGGAGCTGTTGTGGATATTCTATCTGCAGTTTTATCCGGAGCAAATTATGGCCCCTGGGTTCCTCCATTTGTCGCTTTTCTGCAGCCTGATCCAAATCCGGTAGGCAAGGGGATAGGACATTTTTTTGGAGCCATGCGCATTGATGCATTCAGACCAGCAGGTGAGTTCAAAAACAACATGGACAACTGGATTAATGCTTTTCGCTCTGCACCTGTTGTTCTGGGTCATGAAAAAGTAATAATACCCGGTGATCCCGAAAGAGAATTAACCCAGGAAAGAATGAAATACGGAATTCCTTTGATTGATCCCGTGGTAAAAGATTTAAAGGCTTTGGCCAAAAAACTGAACATACCCTTCGAACCAGAAATTATTTAGCAAAGAACCGTTATTACAGATTGTTGTTGTTTAGAGTTAAGGCAAAGAAGGGCGGCAAAGCCGCCCTTCTTTGCCTTTTTTTGCCCATTCATTGCTGTCATTCCGCATGAAGCGAAGCGTAATGCGGAATCTCTTTCTGGGCGCAGGAATTAAGGGCGAAGTCCATTTCTGAATTAAATCAATATTTTGGCGAACGATTATTAAACGATGACACACTTAATTAAGCACTCCCCCATTTCTCAATTCCTTTCCCAACTTTTCAGATCCTCCATCCTCCATCTTCCATCTTCCATCTTCCATCCTCCATCCTCCATCCTCCATCCTCCATCCTCAAATTCCAAAATCCCTCTAAATATTTTACAAATAATCCGTAACTTAATTTATGCAGAATTAAAGAAATAAAAATAAAAAGTGGAAGAATTTTTGTCCCAGTTCCAATACATTCCAATCTGGTTTAAAGTACTCTATACAAGCTTTGTGTTGGTGCTCATCCCTGTTTATTGGAAACATTACGGACCGGCTAACTTTCTTTGGTTTTCTGACATTTCGCTTTTTACACTTGCCTTTGCTTTATGGTTTCAAAGCAGCATACTAACAAGCATGATGGCCCTGGGAGTTCTGTTTCCTGAAATTGTTTGGAACATCGATTATTTTGCAAGGTTGATTTTCGGCAAAAAACTTATTGGATTAAGTCATTATATGTTTGAAAAGGACAAGCCTCTTTTTCTTAGGGCTTTATCCTTATTTCATGTCATTATTCCCCCATTGCTTTTATGGATGTTAATGCTGTATGGCTATTCAGAAAACGCACCGTTTTTTCAAACAATTCTTGCCTGGATTGTGCTTGCGGTATGTTATTTTTTCACAACACCATTAATGAATATCAATTGGGTATTTGGGCCAGGAAGTATACCGCAAAACAAAATTTCTCCAAAAATATATTTTTTGCTTATCCTGTTATTCTTTCCCATTTGCATTTATCTGCCCATCCATTTCCTGCTGCGGTATATTTTTAATTAACTATCACAACTTCCCTGTGGAGAGTGTGGCATTTTGTATTCCTTCAATTTTACTTTTTTTGAGGAATTTCAAGGGCAAAACATCTTGAATTACAAATGGAATAGAAGGGGTGCATTTATTTCATTTTGCATTGATATTCAGAGAAATAAAAGAAAACAGCTTCGGTTTTTTAACAACTGGCATTATATTCTTGAAAAGGATGGTATAAGACCAACTTTTATGATAAGTGAGAATATCAAACTTCATCAGAACAGAAACTTTTATTCGAAGAAATGGAAATTAGAAACAATAATTTGGATAAGCATTGCTGTTTTACTTAGCATGGTTTTTTTGATAATTATTGGAGCGGGGCCATTAAGTAAAAAAACGATAGGCTCAAAAGAAGAAGGTTTTATAGTTGAATTGCAAACTATGCTTAGATATAAGAGAGCGTTTTCTTTGAATTTTTCAGTAAATCCACCTTACCCTGGAAAAGATTATCGAATCAGGATCAACAAAGGTTTTTTAAAAAACATGTCAACCATAAAAATAATGCCTGAACCAGAGGTTACATTTATCGGAAAGGATGATTATATTTTTTCTTTCAATATACCGGAACCTACTAAAGAAACCAGGATAGTTTTTTATTTGGAACCAGTAGTTACAGGCATAACAAAACTTATAGTAGTTCAGGAAAATGGAAAAGTCATGGAAACAGATGCTTTTATTTATCCCTGAAAACAGGGTATAAATTTTTATATAATAACCTGGAGTTCTTAAAAAAAAGTAAAAAAACAATGGACAATAAAAAAGCAAAAATAATATTGGAACTTCCGGTTTTTTATACAAACACTGGATAGGGAATTCTATCCCCAGGATTTTAAACCAAAAGACTTCCTGGCTTATCACATTAAATTCTTTAAAACGGTGGAACTCAACAGCCCTTTTTACACCTTCCTAAAGCATCAACCTTTGAAAAATGGCGGGAGAAAGTACCTGCCGATTTTGTTTTTTCGGTTAAAGCAAACAGGTATATAACACACATTAAAAAGCTTGTAGAACCGGCAGAACCCGTGGCTAATTTTTTGAAAATGCTGAAAAACTTGAAGATAAATTAGCAGTAGTCTTGCTTCAGCTCCCTCCATCCTTAAAATACAATTATGAAAGATTGGAAGTGTTTTTAAATACTTTACCTGTAAACTACTGCTGCACCTTCGAATTTCGAAATCACAGCTGGTATAATAATGACTTGTATGATCTTCTGGAAAAACACAAGTGCGCGTTTTGTATTTATGAACTTGAGTACCATATGTCTCCAATTGTAATTACAGCTGATTTTGTTTATGTACGCCTACATGGCCCAAAAACCAAATATGCTGGAAATTATTCCGATGAGACATTGTCAGAATGGGCAGACAGAGCCAGGTTATGGCAAAAAAATGGAAAAGATGTTTTTATTTATTTCGATAACGACCAAAATGCATATGCTGCTTATAATGCACTTAAGTTTTTGGAAATCCTGCAATACAGTAAAACCTTAAGCCATTAAAGTAAAGTTGATTTTCATTTCAATAAATTTAGAAGAAATGTTTTTTGCTCCAGGGGAAGAAACATTAAACGAATTATGGATCAATACTAATGCCCAATTAATTGATTATGGCTACTGCCTATAGCACCAATGCATTCCATGTTTAGGGAAAATCAAATAGTATCCCAATCCTTCCAAACTGGCTCATAGCCCTGAGTCTTAAGCATAACAGCAATTTCATCAGGGGAGCGCTCATCGTTAATTTCGAACTGCTCCAGGGATTCCGGGTCAACGGCATATCCTCCGGGATTGGTTTTTGACCCTGCACTCATTGAAGTTATTCCCAGTTTAATAATGTTATCCCTAAAAGTTCTGCTTTCTCGTGTAGAAATGGATAGTTCAATTTCCTGGTTGAAAATTCTGTATGCGCAAATAAGTTGTACAAGTTCCCTGTCCTCCATAATTACTTTGGGTTGCATTACACCCTCTGCTGGTCTTAATCTTGGAAAAGAAATCGAATATTTTGTCCGCCAATAATTCTTCTCCAAATAGGAAAGATGCATTGCAGTGAAATAGGCATCCGTACGCCAATCTTCAAGCCCGAAAAGTACACCAAGTCCCATTTTATATATTCCAGCCTGGCCTAACCTGTCAGCGGTTTGTAAGCGGTAATCGAAATTTGATTTTTTACCTTTAGGATGATGCGTTTTGTAGGTATCCTTGTGGTAGGTTTCCTGGTAAACAAGCACTGTATTAAGTCCTGTGCTTATTAAACGCTCATATTCGGGTTGTTCTAAAGGCTGTACCTCAATTGCTATATGTGAAAAATGCGTCTTTATTAAATTAATTGCATGCTCCAGGTAATCCACCCCTACTGTTTTGTTAGCTTCCCCGGTTACGAGCAATACATGATCATAACCTAAGGCTTTAATTGCTTTTACCTCCGAAAGTATCTGATCATCAGTCAGGGTAATTCTTTTGATTTTATTGTCAAGGCTGAATCCGCAGTAGGTACAAATGTTTTGGCATTCATTAGATAAATAAAGAGGCACATACATTTGAATGGTATTGCCAAATCTTTTTAATGTAAGTTGCCTGCTTTTGGCAGCCATTTGTTCTAAATAAGGAGCAGCTGATGGGGATATAAGAGCTTTAAAATCCTCAAGGTTCAAGTGTGAGGTTTTGGAAAGTGCATATTCTACATCAGTTAAAGTTTTACTTAGAATTGAATTTTTCTCCTCATCCCAGCTGTGTTGATTGAATTTTTCTAAAAAGGTCATAAGGAATATTTCTTTGGAGCTTTGTATAGTTTAGCTTTTTGATTTAAAATTCAATCCAAAAAACTGGTTAATGGACTACTTGCATGGGCTGTGTATATAGCTTGTCCCAATCGGGCCTCAAATGCCATTCTTCCTGCCTGTACTGCCATTTTAAATGCTATTGCCATTTGTATAGGATTTTGAGAAACTGCTATGGCTGTATTTACCAATACAGCATCAGCGCCCATTTCCATAGCTTGGGCAGCATGAGAGGGAGCACCTAAGCCAGCATCAATAATTACTGGTACTTTGCTTTGTTCAATAATTATCTCAATAAATTTAACTGTAAGAATTCCGTTATTGCTTCCAATTGGCGACCCAAGTGGCATTACAGCTGCAACTCCTACATCTTCAAGCCTTTTGCACAATACAGGATCTGCATGAATATAGGGCAAAACGATAAATCCTTTTTTTACAAGTTCTTCAGCAGCAATCAATGTTTCAATTGGATCTGGCATTAGGTATTTTGGATCAGGATGGATTTCCAGTTTAAGCCAGTTTGTTTCCAAAGCCTCACGAGCCATTTCAGCCGCAAATACAGCCTCTTTTGCCGTGCGAACACCAGAAGTGTTTGGTAAAAGGTTAAATTGAGAATGAGTCAAATGTGTAAGAATATCATCCTTGCTGTTTGTCAAATCAACCCTTTTCAAGGCAACTGTAACAAGCTCAGAACCGGAGGCTAGCAATGCTTCTTCCATTAAAATGGAAGAACTGAATTTTCCGGTCCCGGTAAATAATCTTGATTCAAAAGTTTTATCTGCAATCTTCAATAGTGACATGAGTCTAGTTTTTAATATTTAACTTGTCAAGAAAAGCTTTAATTACTTTTCCCTTGTCTTCTGCCATGTTTATGGCCGAAGAAACTGCAATACCATGAACTCCTGTTGAAAGAATTTCTTCTACATCCTCAGGTTTTATTCCACCTATGGCAACCAAGGGAACATTATGTTTTAGGCTTGTTGATATTTTTTTTAATCCCTCCATTCCAAGAACAGGGCTTAGATTTTTTTTTGTGGAAGTAAATCTAAAAGGACCTAATCCTATATAATCAATTTCCAATTGTGATAATCGTTCAATGTCATCCATTGTATTTGCCGTTGCCCCAATAATAGGTCCATATCCAAGTATTTTCCTGGCCTTCTCCGGGCTCATGTCCCCAGCACCTAAATGCACTCCATCAGCATTAATTTTTAAGGCTACTTCTACATTGTCATTGATTATTAGTCGTGCATTGTACTTTTTACATATTTCTAAAGTTTCAGAAGCTGTTTTAAGCCATAAATCATAATTTACTTCCTTCAACCTGAGTTGAACCCATTGTACACCATTTTTACAAGCTATTTCAGCTAATTCCGTATGGCTATAACCTGGAATGTCCTGTGTAATATAATGAAACCTTGAAATCATTTGAATTTGTAAATTAATACTTTTAAATTTTTTTAATTTTTCACTTTAAACATTCAGCTTCCTTTTATGCACACCCAGCAATCCACGTGCACTAATTAAATAATCAGCTACGTAAGCTTTAGCTTCAGCGCAGGCATCAGCAAGGTTTAACCCTTGTGCCAGGCCTGCTGTAATGGCTGAAGATAAGATACATCCTGTACCATGTTTTTCTGCATTTTCAAATTTCATAGACTCAAATTTAATGCTTTTCCCATCCACAAAAAGCCAGTCATTGGCCTGGTTGTCCTCTGAATGACCTCCTTTTAAAAACACAGCACAAAGTTTACTTAATTCAGCAATCCCCTCAATTGTCCCTGGCTTGGCAGAAATCATTTTCGCCTCCTCAATATTGGGTGTAACAAGGAAAAGTTTACTGCAAATGGATTGGATTTTCTTGCTTTCTAAAATTGGATGAAAAGTAAAACCTGCACTGGCACTGATTATAGGATCCCAAATAATTTTAGCGTCCCTGTTTTCACTTTTAAGTAAATCAACTATTTTCTCAAGTACATCAAGATTTTCTATTAATCCAATTTTTATAAAATCAAATAAAAAACGGTCGCTTAAAATTTTGATCTGGGCTACTATTTTTTCTTCAGAAACCCAATCAACACTTTCAAAACTCAAATCATTTTGAATAGTAATTGCAGAACAAACTCCTGTTGCATAAAGCCCATGCGCTTCAAAAGTTTTTATATCCGCAAGTATTCCAGCTCCTGCACTAGGGTCGAATCCTGCTACAGATAATATATGTGGATTTACAGGTTCCATTTGTTTTTATTTTTCTTTATTTTTCTTTATTTATATAATTTAGGCAGCTTTCATTCAACTTTTCAAAAGTCCTTATTATATCACTGTATTCTTTTTGAATCCATAGTGTCCCAAAAATTGCCACACCATCAAATCCTGCATCATGTGCAGAATTTAAATTCTCTGATTTTACACCACCTAATGCAAAAATTTCCGATTTCTCCGAATTGTTTTCATCTTTTTTATAATTATCCAAAAAGAGTTTAAGCTCTTGCAAATCAAAACCTGCCTTGTAATTTTCTTTAGATATGCTGTCAAAAACCGGACTCAGAAACAAGTAATTGTAGGTGTCTGCATTTTCTATTAACTCGGACAATGAATGAAAAGAAGCAGAAATTGATTTATTCCCTTTGGGTCGTAATAAATTGCTGAAAGTTTTCATTCTTGAAGCACTCCACTGGAAATGTTTTTTTGTAAAATGAATTCCAGCTAAATCATATTTTTCCAACAACTTATGATGGGAATGAAGGACTATTTTACTGTGAAGATGTTCTGGTAATTGTTTCAAAAATAAATCAACTTCAGCCTCTGAATATCCTGGTTTTCTTAAATGAAACCGTTCCATACCACTATCGAAAAAACTACTGATAATTTCAGTTTCGTTTTTTATAGGTTCAGGATTGGAAATAACCACTAACTTCATACTTTAAAAAGAGTTTAGGAATAAAGCTTACTGCCCTTATCTGCAAATTCTTTTGATTTTTCTTCCATTCCTTTTTTCAGGGCCTCTTGTTCTGATAATTCAAGTTTGGCTGCATATTCTCTTACATCCTGTGTTATTTTCATAGAACAGAAATGAGGCCCGCACATGGAACAAAAATGAGCAATTTTGGCACCTTCCGCTGGAAGTGTTTCATCATGGTATTCACGGGCGGTATCTGGATCTAGTGCTAAGTTAAACTGATCTTCCCACCTGAATTCAAAGCGAGCTTTACTTAAGGCATTGTCTCTAACCTGTGCCCCTGGATGTCCTTTAGCAAGATCGGCAGCATGAGCGGCAAGTTTATAGGTAATAACCCCAACTTTTACATCGCTTTTATCAGGTAAGCCCAAATGTTCCTTGGGTGTAACATAACATAACATTGCTGTTCCAAACCATCCAATCATTGCAGCTCCAATTGCTGAGGTAATATGATCGTAACCCGGGGCAATGTCAGTAGTTAAAGGTCCTAAAGTGTAAAAAGGAGCCTCATGACATTCCTTGAGTTGTTTATCCATGTTCTCTTTAATCAAGTGCATTGGAACATGTCCAGGGCCCTCAATCATTACTTGTATATCATGTTTCCATGCTATCTTGGTAAGTTCACCCAGTGTTTCAAGTTCTGCAAACTGGGCCTCATCATTGGCATCAGCAATAGAACCTGGCCTAAGACCATCGCCCAAAGAAAAAGCAACATCATACGCTTTCATGATCTCACAAATTTCTTCAAAATGTGTGTATAAAAAACTCTCTTTATGATGAGATAAACACCATTTAGCCATTATAGAACCGCCCCTTGAAACAATTCCTGTTACCCTTTTAGCGGTCATAGGTACATACCTTAGCAAAACTCCGGCATGAATAGTGAAATAATCAACACCCTGTTCTGCTTGTTCAATTAATGTATCCCTGAATATTTCCCAGGTTAAATCCTCAGCCTTGCCATTTACTTTCTCCAAAGCCTGATAAATAGGAACTGTGCCAACAGGAACAGGTGAATTACGAATTACCCATTCCCGGGTTTCATGAATGTTTTTACCTGTTGATAAATCCATAATATTATCAGCTCCCCAACGACATGCCCATACAGCTTTTTCCACTTCCTCTTCTATACTGGAAGTAACAGCAGAATTTCCAATATTGGCGTTAATTTTAACCAGGAAATTCCTTCCAATAATCATGGGCTCACTTTCAGGGTGATTGATGTTTGAAGGAATAATAGCACGGCCTGCAGCAATTTCCGATCGCACAAATTCAGCTGTTATCAATCCTTTTGGTATGTTTGCCCCAAAACTCTCCCCCTTATGCTGATGTCCCATCTCTTGCATTAGTTCTATACCCTGATTCTCCCGAATTGCAATATATTCCATTTCCGGAGTAATAATGCCTTTTCTGGCATAATGAAGCTGGGTAACATTCATTCCTTCTTTTGCCTTATATGGCCTACGGATATGCTTAAACCTTAAATGATCAAGCTCACTTTTTAAAAGGCGCTGTTTTCCATATTCTGAAGAGATTTCAGAAAGTTGTTCAACATCATTCCTATCTGTAATCCATTTTTCACGCAAGGGTTCAAGTCCTTTTTTTACATCTATCTGAATGTTTGAGTCAGTATAAGGGCCACTTGTGTCATAAATTACAACCGGGGAATTGGGAATTGATTTTCCATTAAATTCAGTATCAGAAAGCGAAACTTGGCGCATTGCTACCTGAATATCGTGAAGATTTCCTTTTATATATATTTTTTCTGAAGAAGGAAATGAACCCGTTGTGATTGTATTTCCTGTTGGTGTTTTATCTGTTTTTTTCATATGTATATAATTTGTTTTTTAAAGGTCATCCCGATTTATCGGGATAGCCAGGTTATATTCATTAGCGTTTTGTGAACGTTTCGTGCATGGCTATTTCATATGTATATAATTTGTTTTTTAATAGTCATATGGTATAGCCATGTTATATTCATTGCTGTTTGTGCATGGTTTGTGCATGGCTATTTCATTTGTATATAATTTGTTTTTTTAATGTCATATGGAATACGCCATGTTATATTCATTGCTGTTTGTGCACGGTTGCTGCATGGCTATTTCATATATGTATAATTTGTTTTTTAATTGCCATCCCGATTTATCGGGACGCCATATTATATTCATAAAAGTTTGTTCACGTTTGGTATATGGCTATTCATGAGATTGTTTTTTTTATCCACCCTGAGTGGCTTTGATAATAATGATTGTATCATTTTCTTTTATTTGAAGTTCTTTCCACGAAGTCCGGGAAATTACTTTGTTATTTACTGCAACAGCAATGCCTTTTGGAGTGTCGATATTAAATTGCTCAAAGAGTAAGGCAAGGTTTTTTTCTGATCCAAGGTTAAATGATACTCCGTTTATAAGAATCATAATAGTAGATAATGAGTAAAAAACTTAATAATAACAAAATTTACAGGGAGGGAAATAAACAGGGAAACTGCTTCTGCTTATTCCCTGCGACAGCATTATCTGCATCAGGTTCCAAGGGTATAATCTCAGTAACGCAAAAGCGAAACACCCCTATAAGTTTTTGTTATCACAAAGGTGCAATTTTTTTTTAATATCACAATTTATAATCTTTCATTGTAAGCCTTCCATTTTTTAGACATTTCAAAACTAGACAATTTCAACATAGTCACAGCTATTAAATTCTGAATTTAAAACCTGTAAAGTAAAGCCAGGAACATGTTAATGATGTTTTGCATAAATGGAATTTGTGTTAAAAAAAGAAAAAAAATTTATACTTTTACAAGTAGGTATTTATTCTTTTAAATGAGTATCAGCAATAAAAGCTTTAGTATAAATTTATAGCAAAAATATTTTTACCCCTTCTTACATGAGGCGAATAAATTTTGTTCAGTTAATAATTCTACTTTTTTTATTTCATTTCCCAAATTATTTGTGTAGTCAAACTCCGGTTCTCGATTCTCTCGAAAATATTTTAAACTCCGCAAAAGCCGATACTATTAGAGTTAAAATATCCAATCAATTAGCTTGGGAGTATCTTATGAATGGAGATACTGAAAAAGCATTAAAATACACTCAAAATTCTATCAGCTTAGCTAATAAAATTAAATTCCCAAAAGGCGAAGCTGCTGCATACAATAATTTAGGAAGTATTTATTGGAGCCAGGGAGAGTACAGTAAGGCATTACAGAATTATAAAAAGGCATATGACATTGCTTATTTAATGGGAGATCAAACAAAACAATCTTCCTTTTTGGGAAATATGGGAATGATCTACATTTTGCAAAGTGATTATATGAATGCTTTAGATGTTTATCATAAGGCTTTGAAAATGGATGAAAAACAAGGCAACACTAAAGCTATTGTGAAAAATTTCGGAAGTATTGGAACTATTTATAAAGAATTAAATGATTATGAGAAGTCTTTAGAATATTGTCTAAAAGCTCTTGAAATAGCTGAAAAGATCAACGATATTAATGGGAAGGCAAGCAATTATGGAAATATCGGAAATGTGTACATGGAAAAAAAAGAATATAAAAAAGCATTAGACTTTTATCAAAAAGCATTGGTACTTGAAAAGGAGTTAGATGACAAATACGGCATGGCAGGCGAAATGACCAATATTGGCTCTGTTTATTCTTCCATGGCCGAAGTTAGTGCTGCAAATGACAAAGCAGGTTTGTTTCATTTAGCCCTTGAATATTTTAACCAGTCGAATTTAATAGCAAAATCATTAAATTTAAAAAACATTGAGGCTTTTAATCAACATGCTATTGCTTCTATTCATTTAAATCAAGGTAAGCTTCCAAAGGCATTTAGCTTAATAAATAATGCTATTGTTTTACAGGAAGAAATGGAAGCAATTTACTACTTGAAAGACTCGTATTTAACTCGTTCAAAGATTGATAGTGCCCTAGGAAATTATAAAGACGCTTATTCCAATTATAAAAAACATAAATATTGGGAAGGAATGGTAGCTAATGAGGACAATAAGAAGGCTAAAATTCAAAAACACATTCAATATGAATATGAAAAAAAAGCCACTGCCGATAGCGTTCGGGCTGCTAAAGAAAAGGAAGTGAGTGATGCGAAAATAATGACGCAAAAGGCACAAATAGAGCAAGAGAAAACCAAAAGCTATTCTTTATATGGAGGCTTGGCTTTACTATTTATTTTTGGCGGGTTCATGTATAATCGTTACCGAATAACTCGAAAACAGAATATCTACATTGAGGCACAAAAAAAAGAGGTAGAAATTCAAAAACAAATTGTAGAAACGGCCCATCATTTACTTGAAGAAAAAAACAAAGAAGTAATTGATAGCATCAATTATGCTAAACGAATTCAAGATGCACTACTTAAAAACGAGGAACATGAAAGCAAGCATTTACCTGAACATTTTATCTTTTTTAAGCCCAAAGACATTGTAAGCGGAGATTTTTACTGGTCATTGGAAAAAGACAATCATCTTTATCTTGCTGCTGCAGATTGCACAGGACATGGCGTTCCTGGAGCTTTTTTAACCCTGTTGGGAACAAGTTTTCTTAATGAAATTAATGCTCATGATAAACTTCTTACACCGTCTCAAATTTTAGATGAACTTAGAAACAGGTTCATAAAGGAGCTTAATCAAACCGGAGCAGAGGGGGAATCTAAAGACGGGATGGATGTTTCCCTTGTTCGAATAAATCTTAAAAATTTTGAGACTACTTCTGATCAAAATAGTCAAAAAGATTCACTTGAACTTCAGTTTGCGGGAGCTAACAATCCACTTTACCTAATAAAAGGAAAGGAATTTCATGAAATTAAAGGCGACAAACAACCAATTGGTTATCATAATGTAATGAAGCCTTTTACTAATCATATTATTCAACTAAAAAACAAGGATAATTTTTACATTTTCACTGATGGTTTCCCCGATCAGTTTGGTGGGCCTAAAGGTAAAAAGCTAATGTATAAAATGATGAAAGAAATATTAAATTCTATATGTCATAAATCAATGGAAGATCAAAAAATGACATTAAACAATAGTTTTAACAATTGGAAAGGTGATTTGGATCAGGTAGACGATGTTTGTGTGATTGGAGTTAGAGTTTAAAATAGTAGTAGAGAGAAAAAAGCAAGAAAAAATCTTATTCTTATACTATCGCAATCATTTCAGCTGCCTTAATTGCAGTTGTTTTAACAGCCTCTACATTTACGCCTATCGAATCCCATGCAAGTGCAACTCCAATTCTTCTTGCCAGGAGAATTTCCCAAGAAAATATTTTTTTTCGTTGAGCCATTTTGATGAACCAGATTCCATTAGCTTGGATGGAGAAATAGTTGGGTGCATCACCACAAATATGTGTGTATGGTCTGGATTACAGTAAATGGTATAGGTTTTACATTTTTGGTTTGTTACTATGCGCACATTACCTTTTCCAATTCGTCTCTGAATGTTTCTTTGATTAGGTTTTGCCGTCCTAGTACCGAAAAAACGAATTGAATGGATAATTGTCTAAATGTGTTTGCCATTTGTTTAAATGATGTCAGGGCTACGCCCCTTTATTAGTTTTTATTGTTTTTCTACGAAGATTTTAGGGCTACGCCCCGTTATTTTTATCATTGTTCATTCATTTTAGGAACAAACCCTGTTTCAAACCCTTTTTTGTCATTTCAATTGTTCTATTTTCTGCGCAGCCACAGGTGAGGACACCTGCGGCTGTGGTTCAGTTTTTCACAAACTCGCGAGTGCGCAGTATATTGATTTTGAGGGGCGATAGCCCTGTATTCTTCGTAGTAGAGATAAATGAGGGGCGTAGCCCTGAAATCTATCAATTGTACCATTCAAATAAATAGTTTGTATCATATTCAATTCCAAATTTCCAACAATAACAAATATTCATCTCTGAAGGATTGTTTTTTATGATGCTTTAAAAATCAGTACTTACAATTGCAGGCAGGGGAGAAAAATATTTTTGTTTCAGGAAGCAGGCTGGAGATTTTCTTCTGCTCATTGTCGTTGATTTGAATGTTTCTAAGGTCCAATCTTTTAAGATTTTTCAAGGCTTTAATTTCATCAGGTAAAACAGAGATTTCATTGTCCCATAAATCAATTAGTTCAAGATTAATTAACTGGCTAATTTGAGGAGGAAGTGAGGCAATGTTATTTTGATGCAGGTATAGCTGTTTGATGTTAATAAGATTTCCTATTTCTTTTGGAATTAAATCAATTTTGTTTTTTGATAAATCAAGGTATTGCAAATTCATTTGATAAAAAACCTGTTCTGGAATTTCTGTTAATTTGTTCCGGCTTAAACACAACCATTGCAAGTTTTTGAACTGCTGTAAATCCGGAAATTGTTCCGGCTTTGTTTTCTTAAGGCTTAGTTTATAAACTTGTTCGGGAAATAACAAGGCCTCCTCCAGCGTGTAAATAGTTTTATTGCTAAGTGCAGTAGAATCCAGTAGCTGGGCTATTGTGGGAAATGTAACGAACAGAAAAATAAAGAGTAATCCAGCAGAAAATTTAAGCATAGTCATTTTAAAATTGAAGGGCTGTTTTTTTATCCTTTTCCAACTGTTCCTTTAATTGTTCCAGATTTTCAAATTTAATTTCATCTCGTATTCTGTCCTTGAATTCTACAATTATTTTTTGTCCATAAATATCCTTTGAAAAATCAAAAATATGAACTTCAATTGTCTGTTCTTTATTGTTATTATTTACGGTTGGGTTGTTTCCTATATTAAGCATTCCCTGGAATCTGGAATTCTCAATAATAACATCAACCACATAAACGCCATTGGCAGGAATAAGTTTGTATTTTTCCGGAATTTTAATGTTTGCCGTAGGAAATCCTATTTCTCTTCCAAGTTTATTTCCTAGCACAACATTCCCTCTCAAAGAGTAGGGGTGACCCAGGTAGCTGTTAGCAGTATTAATATCACCTTCTAATAATGCAGCCCGTATTTTTGTGGAGCTCACACTCACGTTTTCCATATCCTGGGCTGGAATTTCCTCTACTTCAAAACCATAAACCGGTCCAAATTCCTTTAAATGTTCAAAACTACCTTCTCTGTTTCTGCCAAAATGATGGTTGTATCCAATCACTAGCTTTTTTGTTCTAACTTTATTAACTAAAATATTTCGAACAAATTCAATAGAAGATAACCTGGAAAATTCTTTAGTAAATGGTATTACAATAAGATGGTTTATTCCATATTTATCCAAAAGCTCGATTTTTTCCTCCTGGGTGTTAATTAATTTAAGAGAATCATCCGAGGGATAGAGAACCATTCGGGGATGTGGAAAAAATGTAATTAATACTGTTTCGCCATTTTCTTTTTCAGCCAGTTCTTTTAATCTTTTTATGATGGTTTGATGACCAATATGAACACCATCAAAAGTACCTGTTGTTACTACAGGGTTATTTGCTTCATTAAATTCATCAAGGGAAAAATAAACTCTCACAATTTGTTTTCTTATTCTGCCCAAAATTATAAAATTACTAAGGAATAACTCAAATAGAGGGCTTTTTTTAATGTTTTATTTCATAGTAAGCATTCTTATTGCTTTTTCATTATATTTTTAAAATGAATAAATCAATTATTTTTTTTCTGGCCATCCACGGAAACAAGCAATATTTAATGGATGCAGGAAAGTATGAAATTCTGTAAAAATTTACTAACAATTAGCACTTTAATTTAATTAATTGTAGTACTTTTGCAGTCAGAAATGAAAAAACAGCGTTTTTAAATATTAAATTAATAAAAAAATGTCAAATAACACAGGAAAAATTGTACAGGTTATCGGCCCTGTTATAGACGTAAGCTTTGAACAAAGTGGTGGTTCTTTGCCAAACATTCTTGACGCATTGGAAATTGTAAAAGAAAATGGCCAGAAAATTATTTTAGAGTGTCAGCAACATGTTGGTGAGGATACTGTAAGAACTATCGCTATGGACTCAACAGACGGTCTTCAAAGGGGAATGAATGTTGTTGCAACAGGCTCACCTATAACCATGCCAGTTGGAGAAAAAATAAAAGGAAGATTGTTTAATGTTGTTGGTGAAACAATCGATGGTATTGGAGCCGTTTCCAACGAAGGTGGTTATTCTATTCACAGAACTCCTCCTAGATTTGAGGATCTTTCCACTTCAACAGAAATTTTGTTAACAGGTATTAAAGTAATTGATCTATTGGCTCCTTATTCAAAAGGTGGTAAAATTGGTTTATTCGGTGGTGCTGGTGTTGGTAAAACCGTATTGATTATGGAACTTATCAATAACATTGCTAAAGGTTATGCAGGTTTATCTGTTTTTGCCGGTGTTGGTGAACGTACCAGGGAGGGAAATGATCTTTTAAGAGAGATGATTGAATCTGGAGTTATTAAATATGGCGAAGCCTTTGAAAAATCTTTGGAAAAAGGGGGTTGGGATCTATCTCTTGTAGATAAAGAAGAATTGGCTAAATCTCAAGCTACACTTGTTTTTGGACAAATGAATGAGCCTCCAGGGGCACGTGCACGGGTTGCGCTTTCTGGTCTTACACTTGCTGAATATTTCCGTGATGGGGATGAGCAATCAGGCGGTAAGGATATTCTTTTCTTTATTGATAACATTTTCCGTTTCACCCAGGCTGGTTCTGAACTTTCCGCTCTTTTAGGCCGTATGCCTTCAGCAGTAGGTTATCAGCCAACTTTGGCAACCGAAATGGGTTTAATGCAGGAAAGAATTGCTTCTACAAAACGTGGTTCTATTACATCGGTTCAGGCTGTTTATGTGCCTGCAGATGATTTAACTGACCCTGCCCCGGCAACAACTTTTGCCCATCTTGATGCTACAACTGTATTAAGCCGTAAAATTGCTGAACTTGGTATTTATCCTGCAGTGGATCCTTTGGATTCTACTTCAAGAATTCTTTCACCTTTAGTTCTTGGTGATGAGCATTACAACACTGCACAAAGAGTGAAAGCTATTTTACAGCGTTATAAAGAACTTCAGGATATTATTGCCATTCTTGGAATGGATGAACTTTCAGAAGAAGATAAGCTTATCGTTAACAGAGCAAGAAGAGTTCAAAGATTCCTGTCACAACCTTTCCACGTTGCTGAACAATTTACCGGGTTAAAAGGTGTGTTCGTTTCTGTTGAAGATACCATCAAAGGTTTCAATATGATTATGGATGGCGAAGTGGATGAATATCCTGAAGCTGCTTTTAACCTTGTGGGAAGTATCGAAGATGCTATTGAAAAAGGAAAGAAAATGATTGCTGACGCTAGCTAAATTAATTCGACAATTAACTGATATGTTTTTAGAAATAATAACCCCCGATAAAAAAGTATACGAAGGCAATGTGATATCAGTAAAACTTCCCGGTTCTGATGGATCCTTCGGAGTTATGAATAATCACGCTCCTATTATATCTACTTTGGATAAAGGGACAATTAAAATTGTGGATGAAAGCAAAAATACCTTGTTTTTCGATGTGAATGGTGGAGTAGTGGAAGTGATGAAAAATAAAATTGTTGTATTGGCGGAATCTATTTAAATAGAATTGATTTTTCGAATAAGAAAGTAGTATCCAAAAAGGTACTACTTTTTTATTTTTATTTAGTCTTAGCATTTCAGAACCAAATGTTGTTTTTTTGTAATTGCTTTTGATTGTTAAAAAGTTTAATAATCAGATCATAGAGTTATCACAGAGTTACACAGAAGAGACCGGAATAAATCCAATTTGAAAGTTCAGGGAATCTCTGTGACCCTCTGTGACTTCTCCGTGAACTCTTTGAAATAATAGAAACTATGCATCTGTACAATGAAGCACCGCGTTATGAGGAATTGGCTTCAGGATGCAGAAGTGTCATTTATTAATCGAGCTGAGGTTATTTGAAACTGTTGTCCTCTATAAATTTGTAAAAGTGCAGGCTAACTTATTCGGCTGTTTTAATTTGGTTTTGCGAAACACTTAAATTATCTGGAATATTATGGAATAGTAATGATTTAAATACCAAAATGGTAAAATAAAATGTACTTTCACCAAAAATATAAAAATATGAAATAGCCATGCACCGAACCGTGCACAAACAGCAATGAATATAACATGGCGAATTCCATATGACAATTAAAAAACAAATTATATACATATGAAAAACAGTTACTTCTTATTTGCAATTTCATGCTTAGCACTGGTTGCGAATAGCCTTTTTGCACAGGTATCCTTTAATATGGATAATACAACAGGTTGCAAGCCCTTAACCGTAAGTTTTACCAATACAAGCTCAGTTGGTAATTATTATGAATGGTATATGGATGAATCTTTTTATTCCATAGAAAATCCCACACATACCTTTATGAGCAGCGGATCGTTTTATGTTAATCTTACGGTTTATGATACTACAAATGGCAACATGAATTATATTGGGAGTCATTATGATTTTATTTTAGTAATTGGTGCAAACTTTTATTCGACCGATAGCATTTGTCCAAATGATGTAGTTTATTTTTATGCAGAAGGAAATAATTTAATCAGCCAGCAATGGTATTTTGGAGATGGAACTTCTTCCATGCAGAGTGGACCTAATCATAGTTATTCTGCTACCGGTACTTATGATGTGAAGTTAGTTATTGAAAGTGCAGAATGCGGAAAAGACTCTATAACCAAACAAATAGTAGTTAGTAATACTCTTACTCCTTTTGTTTATTTTGATTATTACCCTTCCTCTGTATGTCCGGGAATGAAAGTAAATTTCTATGGAACATCAGGGCAAAGTTATTTTTGGGACTTTGGGGACGGTACAACTTCTACATTGGCATCTCCAAAACATACCTATGCACAGACAGGTTTATACCAGGTTGCATTTACCCTAACAAATGCATGCGGGAATTCTGCAACTGAAATAAGTTCAATAGAGGTTACAAATGATTATGCATTCTCTTCAAACCTTAATTTATTTGCTCCTGATTCAACTTGTCCGGGGCAGATGACTTCTTTTTATGTTGGAGCAGATGCAAACTTTGCTTTATATGAATGGAATTTTGGTGACGGAGGAATTCTTACAGGAAATGACAATGAGGTTTCATATAATTATCTTTCAACAGGCACTTTTAATGTAAGTGTGAAAATAACACAATGCAATAAAGATACTACCCTAAGCAGCACAATCGTGGTTAATAACAATGTAACTTTAAATGAGAATGATGTGGACTTTGGGATTGCCGATGATAATGTTCATTGTCCTGGAGATAATATTCTTTTTTATGTACAAGGAGGCAATAGTGCAGTATGGAATTTTGGAGATGGTGTTATTATGAGCACCCCATCTGATACTTTATTTGGATCAATTCTGATATTTTATCACGCCTACACTGGAATTGGCACTTACAATGCCACTGTAACTATCACCAATGCATGTGGCAATTCTTACACAGATCAAATTGAAGTTGTAATTTCTAATGTGGCAGGTGAATATGAGCCTTATTTCGTCCTATTAAATGACCAAAATGAAGTAGAAACTTGTGAACCTGTTACTTTTTGGGCCAATGGCGGTAAATCATTCAAATGGAATTTTGGTGATGGTTCTATAATAACGACCACTCAAGCACTAATTACACATACATATACAATTGCAGGAACATATGAGGTAACACTTACTGCCACTAATGGCTGTAATGATACTGCTACAGTTAATGATCAAATAATAGTCACAGGAACTTGTGTGGGGGTAAATGTTGTTTCTCACAATCTTGAACAGCTGGTAATTTATCCAAATCCTGCCCAGGAAATACTAACAATTAAAGGTGATTTCGGAAATAAACCTGCTTTGTTTACCATTTACAATATGCTTGGAAAACAGATCACTGCTGTTAAGTTTTCAAATGATACAAATTCTTTTTCAATTGATCTTAATCAATTAGGGTTAACAAGTGGTATTTATATGCTGGTAATGGAACA
The DNA here is from genome assembly GCA_013696965.1 of Bacteroidota bacterium. Classification (NCBI taxonomy): domain Bacteria; kingdom Pseudomonadati; phylum Bacteroidota; species Bacteroidota bacterium. Next base: position 28,494 of record JACCXN010000059.1, read on the forward strand.
AGAAGGACATAAACTTTTCAATAAATTCAGTGTTATTAGATAATTAACATAATTTCAATAAAAAAAAGAGGCTGTTTTAATTAACAGTCTCTTTTTTTTTTAAATTTCCTCAATCTAAAATAGGATATAAATCATTTAAAAAGAATCATTATTCATCCTTTTCCTGATTTAAATTAATTCTTATTTCAACTTGTTATTATCATGATGTCTTTGGGAATCACGTTCTGTCTTTTTTTGAAGATTTTTTTCTAAAGCCTTTGTTAAATCAATCCCGGTTTGGTTCGCAAGGCAAATGAGCACAAATAAAACATCAGCCAGTTCATCAGCAAGTTCTTTATTGCTATCTGTTTTTTTTGAAGATTGCTCTCCGTATTTTCTTGAAATAATGCGGGCAACTTCCCCAACTTCTTCTGTCAATATTGCCATGTTAGTAAGTTCATTGAAATAACGAACCCCATGGGATTTTATCCAATCATCTACTGTTTTTTGGGCTTGTTCTAGAGTCATAAGTTTATTTTTGGATAAATAATTTCAAAAATAGCACAATTGGGGCACTTTGAATAAAATCTTTACTGACCCTTTTGCGCCCTTTGCGTGAACCCCTCTGCGCCCTTTGCGTGAAAACCTCTGCGCCTCTTTGCGTGAATTATATAACACAAGTTTTCCTGAAAGTAAATCCCGCTCTTATTCTTTATTCTTAGTATCAATCAATATCGTAACAGGACCATCATTGATCAGGGCAACTTTCATATCCGCGCCAAACTCTCCTGTCATCACCGGTTTTCCAAGATCTTTTTCAAGATTATTAATAAAAAATTCATAAATAGGAATTGCAGTTACTGGATTAGCAGACCTTATGTATGAAGGCCTGTTTCCTTTTTTAGTGCTTGCATGCAATGTAAATTGACTAACGACCAAAACCTGTGCATTTACATCTTTTACAGATAAATTCATGACTCCTTGCGCATCATCAAATACCCTTAAATTTACAATTTTTTGAACAAGCCATTGCAAATCACCAGCATCATCACCCTGCTCAACCCCAAAAAGAACCAATAAGCCTTTTCCAATAGCACCTTTCAATTGATCGTTTACTGTTACAGATGCCTCACATACCCGTTGAATAACTACCCTCATTGTACTTTTTAATTCAAATTTTTTTATTTCAATTTAATCCAGTATTCAAACCTTGCTTGATAATTACAAATGAATAAAATTCCTGTTTTGCATTATCATTATCAAAAAGTCTCAACAAGTTCTTCACTATTATACATGCTTAAATAATTATAGTATCGGGATTCGGAGATTTCCCCTTTTTCTACGGCTTCTTTTACTGCACACTTAGGCTCATTTACATGACGGCAATTATTGAAATGACATTTATGCATAATGTTCCGTATTTCAGGAAAAAAATGTGCGAGTTCCTCTTTTTTAATATGTATAAGGCCCAATTCTTTTATACCAGGAGTATCAATAATAAAACCTCCAAAGGATAGTGGTAACATTTCAGCAAAGGTAGTAGTATGCATTCCCTTTGAATGGGTTTGAGAAATTTCGCCTGTTTTTAAATTTAAACCTGGTTCTAATGAATTTACCAAAGTGCTTTTTCCGACTCCCGAATGCCCCGATACAAGATTTGTCTTATCTTTTATCAGTGTTTTTAGCATTTCTAAATCCTGTTTTTTTAACGCAGAAATTACATAACAAGGATAACCTATTCGCTCATACATCTCTATCATTTCCTTTTGAATCTCCAGAGTTTCGGCATCCATTAAATCTGATTTATTAAAAAGTATAATGGTGGGAATGTTATAAGCCTCAGCAGTAACAAGAAAACGATCAATAAAACCAGTTGATGTTCTTGGAAATACAAGAGTTGCAATTAAAAATGCCTGGTCAATATTAGCGGCTATTATATGTGATTGCTTGGATAAATTAATCGATTTGCGAATTATATAATTTTTGCGTTTTTCAATTTCACTTATTATACCCGTATCATTATCCTCTATGTTAAATTCCACTTTGTCGCCAACAGCTATTGGATTAGTGCTTTTAATACCCTGCATCCTGAACTTGCCTTTTATGCGGCAATTCACTATTTTCCTGCTTTCATCCATTACAGCATACCAGCTGCCAGTTGATTTTACTACTATTCCCTTCATTTTAATTCCTCTAAAACTAATAAAAATATAAAATTACAGTTTATATATCAGTAATAACAAGCACTGATTAAAAATAGTATTTTTGCCTGAACAAAACCCATTACATACGTGTCAATAGTTATAAAAAATATCACAAAGTTATATGAGTCTCAAAAGGCTCTGGATGAGGTATCATTTGAAGTGAATACCGGTGGAATTGTTGGCTTTCTTGGCCCAAACGGAGCTGGTAAATCTACCATGATGAAAATTATTACCTGTTTTATTCCCCAAAATTCAGGGACTGTTACAGTTAATGGCTTTGATACCCTTGAACATTCAATGGAAGTTAAAAAAATAACCGGCTATCTTCCCGAGCATAACCCCTTGTATCTTGATATGTATGTGAAAGAGTATCTTGAATTTATCGCAGGATTGCATCATGTTCCAAACATCAAAAACAGGATAAAGGAAATGATAGAAATGACAGGCCTTGAAGTTGAACAAAAAAAGAAAATAGGCCAGTTGTCAAAAGGGTATAGGCAGCGTGTGGGTCTTGCCCAAGCACTCATTCACGATCCTAAGGTTTTAATTCTTGATGAACCCACCACGGGTCTTGATCCTAATCAGCTTGGAGAAATTAGAGCATTAATAAAATCAATTGGCAAAGAAAAAACAGTGATGCTTTCAACCCATATTATGCAGGAAGTTGAAGCCATTTGTGATAGGGTAATTATTATTAACAATGGCAAAATAGTTGCGGATAGCCCAGTTGCTGAAATTAATGGACTTATGGGTAGCCAGCAGTTTTATTTGGTTGAGTTTGGGGGAATTGTTTCCAGAAGCAATCTCAAAAAAATAGCAGGTGTTTATGATGCAATTCAAATAAATGAGGGTGAAAATACCTGGCAAATTCAATCTTCATCTAGCCAGGATATTCGTAGCTCTTTGTTTAATTATGGAGTGGAAAATAAAATTCCAATTCTTACCATGCACAAACAAGAAAGAAAGCTTGAAGATGTTTTTAAGCAATTAACCAAAAAGTAAATCAATTTCACTTCTTTGTTAAAAAGTTTTTCCGCAAAATTCATTTGTGCTTTTTTATCTCCTGCCTAATGTTTTGTGACCCTTTAAGCAATTTTATAGGAGCAAAAACAAATAAATATTCATAATTTTTATTTGTAATACAATCAAACTATAAAATTTGTTTAATTTAGCCGTCCTAAAAACCCATAAAAACGATAAAAATGCCATATTTATTTACATCTGAATCCGTTTCAGAAGGTCATCCGGATAAAATAGCAGATCAGATTTCTGATGCTTTGCTTGATGAATTTTTAAGACAAGATCCTGATTCCAAAGTTGCCTGTGAAACCCTTGTTACTACAGGTCTTGCAGTTTTGAGCGGAGAGGTGAAAACCAAAGCATATGTTGATGTGCAAAAAATTGCACGTGAGGTTATCAAGCGAATTGGCTATACCAAATCAGAATATATGTTTGATGCTGACTCATGCGGAGTTATTTCTGCTATCCATGAACAATCTCCCGATATTAACCAGGGTGTTGTTCGTGCTAAAGTTGAGGAGCAAGGAGCAGGTGACCAAGGAATGATGTTTGGTTATGCCTCAAGAGAAACAGATTACTATATGCCTCTTGCACTTGAATTGGCTCATTTCCTTGTTCAGGATTTAGCTAAAATAAGAAAAGCAGGCAAAAAAATGAAATATTTGCGTCCTGATTCAAAATCACAAGTTACCATTGAATATGATGATAACAACCATCCAATTAGAATCGATACCATCGTTCTTTCAACCCAGCATGATGATTTTGCTAAGGAAAAAGAAATGCTTGCCACCATCAGAAAAGATGTACAGGAAATATTGATTCCTGGAATAGTAAAACAATTGCCAAAAAGAGTTCAGGATTTATTTAAAGGAGATTATAAATTACACGTTAATCCAACAGGTAAATTTGTAATTGGTGGGCCTCATGGTGATACTGGATTAACTGGAAGGAAAATAATAGTTGATACTTACGGAGGTAAAGGAGCTCACGGAGGTGGTGCTTTTTCAGGTAAGGATTCCTCCAAAGTTGATCGCTCTGCAGCTTATGCTACAAGGCATATTGCTAAAAATCTTGTGGCAGCAGGAGTTGCCGATGAGGCCTTAGTTCAGGTTGCTTATGCCATTGGAGTTGCACAACCAGTTGGAATTTATGTCAACACCTATAATTCTGCTAAAGTAACTGATAAAAAAGGTAAAAAATTATCTGACGGAGAAATCGCTGTACGCGTTTCCAAACTCTTTGATATGCGCCCAGCTGCAATTGTTAACAGATTCGGTTTAAAGTATCCTATATTTGCAGAATCTGCAGCATACGGACATATGGGAAGAACACCATACTCTAAAGAAGTGGAAATTTGTTACAACGGTAAAAAATCCAAAAAGAAAGTTGACTTTTTTGCCTGGGAAAAACTTGATTATGTTGATAAAATCAAGAAAGAGTTTGGTTTGAAATAAGCACTAGTTTCTAAAATAAAAAAGCTGCACTGGAATAATCCAATGCAGCTTTTTTTATGAATAAATTCTGCTTTGAGGGATTTTCTGTATTCCAAAAATTTCCAATGGATTTAATAATATAGACTGCTCCCAATTTCAGATAAATGTATAAACAGGATTGTTTTTCAACTACAAAAATTCTGAAAGGATAATGCAATAAAAAAGCTGTAATGGAATATTTCCATTACAGCTTTTTATCCATAATTATTATTTATTATTTCTTCCTAAAATAGATGGTAATTGGAACCCCTGTGAAATTAAACTGTTTTCTGAGTTTGTTTTCTATAAATCTTTTGTAGGACTCATCAATATATTGAGGGAGATTTGCAAAGAAAACAAAACTTGGATAGTAAGTTGGAATTTGTGTGCAGTATTTTATTTTTATGAATTTACCTTTAACGGCAGGTGGGGGAGTATGCTCGATTATGGGTAGCATAATATCATTTAATTTGCTGGTGGATATTTTTCTTGATCGGTTTTCCTGAACTTCAAGTGCAATTTCAAGCGCTTTTAATATTCTTTGTTTGCTTAATGCCGAAATAAAAATAATTGGTACATCTTTGAATGGAGCAATAGTTTCTCTTATTTGTTCTTCATATTCTTTTGAAGTATTGGTTTCCTTATCCATTAAATCCCATTTGTTTACCAAAATCACCAGGCCTTTATTGTTACGCTGGGCCAAATGGAAGATATTCAAATCTTGGGATTCCAGTCCTAATGTTGCGTCTAAAACAAGCAGGCAAACATCACAATGTTCAATTGCCCTTACGCTTCGCATTACAGAATAAAATTCAAGGTCTTCATGAACTTTACTCTTTTTTCTAACCCCGGCAGTATCCACAAGAACCAAATCGTGACCAAATGCCTGAAAATGCGTGTTTATGCTATCCCTGGTTGTTCCGGCTGTGGAAGTAACAATTGTTCTTTCTGTACCCAAAAAAGCATTCAAAAGGGAAGATTTGCCAACATTTGGCCTTCCTACAATTGCTAATTTCGGCAAGCCTTCTGTGCCATCATCTGGTGCTTGGTCCTCTGGTAGTGCTTTAACAAGGTCATCTAAAAATTCACCTGTGCCGCTTCCGTTAATGGATGAAAGGCAGTATGGCTCACCCAATCCAAATGCATAAAACTCCGCAGCCATGGCAATTCGGGCAGAATTATCTACTTTATTCGCTACAATAAATACCGGCTTTTTTGTTCTTCTTAATAAATTTGCAACTTCTTTGTCCAAATCTGTTATACCATCCACCACATCAACAACAAATACAATTATATTGGCCTCATCAATAGCCAATTGAACCTGTTTTCTTATTTCTCCTTCGAATACATCGTCTGAGCCTTTAACATAACCACCCGTATCTATCAAAGAAAATTCCCTGCCTGTCCATTCAGCTCTTCCATAATGCCTATCGCGGGTTACACCGCTGGTTGAATCAACAATCGCACTTCTGGTTTCTGTCAACCTGTTGAATAAGGTGGATTTGCCAACATTTGGCCTGCCTACTATGGCTACTATATTACTCATTTTATTCTTGTTAATTTAAATCGTGTATCCTATAAAAACGCAAATGTCGCTTTATTTGTATGAATCAGCAAATTACGATCAGGAGTTTTTCTTTGCGAACTATATAAAAGAAGTATTAATCCTTGTTTTTCTTTTCTATTTCTTAATCGTCATAACCAAACCTTCGAAGCATAAGTTGGTCATCTTTCCAGTCTTTTTTTACCTTAACGAATAACTCCAGGTGAATTTGTTTTTGAAAAAATGCTTCCAAATCCTTTCTTGCTTCAACCCCAACTCTTTTTAATGCCAATCCTTTATGGCCTATAATTATTCCTTTTTGGGAATCACGGGCAACAATTATTTCTGCCCTTATTCGTATAATGTTTTCATCTTCCTTAAATGTATCTACAACCACTTCAGAAGAATAAGGTATTTCTTTTTTATAATGAAGAAATATCTTTTCCCTGATTGCTTCCGAAACAAAAAAGCGTTCTGGTTTATCAGTTAATTGGTCCTTTGGATAAAAGGGTTCTCCCAGGGGAAGGTTATCTAAAATCATCTGGAAAATTTTTTCCGTGTTGAATCTCTCTAGTGCCGACACAGGAATTACTTCAGCATTGGGCATTCGTTCCTTCCAGAACTTCATTTTTTCCTCAACTTTATCCTGGGTTGTTAAGTCAATTTTATTCAACAAAAGCAAAACAGGTACTTTTATATGCTGCACTTTTTTAAAAATCTCCTCATTTTGCATTTCCTCCTCAAAAATATCTGTTACAAAAAGAATAATGTCTGCATCTGTAAGTGCGGTTTTAACAAAATTCATCATTGATTCCTGCAACTTGTATTGGGGATTTAACACTCCGGGAGTATCAGAATATACAATCTGGAAATCCTCTCCGTTAACAATTCCCATTATCCTGTGTCTTGTAGTCTGGGCCTTCGATGTAATTATTGATATCCTTTCTCCTACAAGGGCATTCATAAGTGTTGATTTACCAACATTAGGGTTTCCAATGATGTTTACGAATCCTGATTTGTGTTCCATATTTACCTATTTTGCAAAATTTTCGAATTATTTTCTCCTAAACGATAAAATACCAGAAACTTTTTTGAATTTATTGGCTATTTACTCGCACTTAACATCAAATTTAAGAAGTGCTTTTGAGAAATTCCTTTTAAATCTGACCGATTTAGTTTTTGAAAACACAAACATAGGGAAAAATATAGTATAAAGCCCTATTTTTCCACAGTTTGTAAGTATAAAAAGTAGAATATTCATGCTCCAAAAGCTGTCATTCAAAATGAAGCGAAGCGCAAGGAAGAATCGCTATCGCATTAATTGTTTTTCCATACCCTCACCGCATTAAATGCAGGGAACCTTGTTTTTGGAAGGCTTCTCCATTTTCCAGAACTCCGGTTATGGTATAATAATAAACCCCCTGGCTGCATTCCTGGCCTGTAACTGTGTGGCCATCCCAGTGCATATCGTTTCCTTTTTCCCAGGCGTGAATTTGTATGCCCCAGCGGTTGACAATACTTACCCGGAATGTTTTTGCCCCTTTTACAACCAGAGTGAATGTATCGTTTTTGCCGTCACCATTGGGGGTGAATACATTGGGGGCAAGCACCA